>SLGA01000341.1 GCA_007123985.1 Balneolaceae bacterium
AAAAGGAAAGGGATATTCGAGAACCTCTTCTGTTTGTCTGCTCTTATCTGGTTTTTTTTTAGTGATCCTATTTTTATTTCAAGCAATGTCAGCGTCACTTCCTGATGAAAATGAACGAGTTGAATTTAAAGTGTCACTTTTATTCAATATTCAGGATAAATATCAATTCATGATGGGGCTAAAATCTGAAGAAGAAGGAAATGTCCTCTATCGCCTAACAGGCAACGAACTCGACCCTATTGTTAGAGACGTAAGTTGTTATCTAAAACTTGATGCTGATGAAAAGGAAAAATGGCAGCGAAGGGAAGGCAGTCTGGGTTTACATTCTCCATCTGAAACTGGTTATCAAGAAATGGTGAGTTCTCTGAATTGCAATTCTTATGAACAGGGGGATTCAGGCCTGGCATCAATTGATGGGCAGTTAATTCCCGTTACAGTATCACAGCCTGCTTTACTATCCTCAGTATTTCAGTTTTTATCTGTTTGGTTTATCATGCCATTTATATTTGTTTACACTTTATTGGATAATGGCAAGACAAGGAATAAGATGATCTACCTGATACCAAATGCTTATTTTGAAGTAGCCCTTACTACTCTTCATTCTGTTGATAAAGCAATAGGTACGTATTTGCGATGCCTTGCGTCAAACATACTCATCATCAGTATACTTTTTGCATTCTTACTAAAAATAATTGGTTTCGAAACATCTCCCGCTATTGTTATTGGATTACTGAATGGTTTATTGAATTCAGTTCCTGTAATTGGCTCTCTAATCGGTTTACTTGTTATTCTTATTTATGCAATTGTTATACAGCATCCGGAAACCATTCTTCCATTTATAGATCGTGAGAATATCATTTTATGGTCATTTTTTGTCTATGTACTTATTCAAATTATAGACAATTTACTGCTGAAACCTTTCCTTATGGGTAAAGCGGTAAATTTAAACCCGTTGATCATCATATTAACAGTGGTTGGTGGTGCTGTTATTGGTGGTTTTATTGGCATTCTTTTAGCAATACCACTGGTTTTAATATTAAAAGTGGGATTTACCACTTTGAGAGCCGAATTAAAGAGATACTCATTTATTTATTGAGGTCTGAAACATGGCTGGCGAATACATGGATTCGATACCGATTATTTATGCACATTAAGATGCTAAGATACATACAACCCATTTTGTTAATTAACCCGAATCATTGAATCTGGATAAGAAATATATTTTGCTGATATTTGCAGGATTGTTATTCCTGGTTGCAATTCCTGTTTATCAATACAATGTACTTGAACCCGGAGACAGGCTGTTTCAGGACTACATGTATCGGAATCATATGATTACACCAGAAGATCATCAGATCATCATGATTGCTATCGATGAACAAAGCCTGGCATATTTTGCACACCAACGAGTTTACTGGCCCTGGCCAAGAGAGTTTTACGGAATTGTTATTGATTACCTGACACAACATGGTGCAGAAGTAATCGCATTAGACCTGCTTTTAGATACACCGGATTTTGACAGGCTTTCGTACAGGGCTGATTTGAGTGACGAAAGGTTCGCGCAATCCGTTCAGGAGGCAGGTAATGTAATATTGGGGTTAAATACTGGGATATATGCATCAGAACTTTCGCCGGCAGATATAGAGGTTAGTACTCACACACCACTGGAAGTAAACAATTGTGCTTTTCCCGACACTTACACCATTGTTACGCAACCCATTCCCAGGTTTTTAGAGGCTGCAAAATTTGCAGGTGATACGCAAATCGGTACCGGCAGGGATGGCTTAATCAGAGATGTGCCATTGCTTATTTATGCAGATCAGATTGGATATATCCCTTCTCTCTCGTTTGCTGCACTTCTAACAGGTTTTGATGAAATTCCTGAAATTAGTTGTAAAAATGGATTTTTGACCGTTGATACATATACCATTCCTATTGACAGAAATGGAAACATGCAGTTAAAATGGTACGGTAAAGGTGGTGCTGAGGATGGTGTGTTTACCTACTATTCGTTTCAGAGAGTAATGAGAGATGCATTGGGGTATTTTAGAAACGATACGGCTGAACTTATAATTTCACCGGATATTTTTGAAGGTAAAAACATCATTATTGGTGCGAACGCTGCTGGTTTGGCTGATATAAAAAATACACCTGTAAGTTCACTTGCAAGTTTCCCGGGAATGGAGATTCATGCAACTGCCCTTCAAAACATTTTGAATGGTTCTCATGTTGTGCTTTTGGATGTTCGCAAATCCTGGACTTTGTTGATGTTTATAATTTTGGGTTCAGTTTTTATTTTTGGATACCGGGGAACCGTCGAGTCCACCATATATTTGCTGGTGTTTAGTAGTATAATTGCAATGATTGCCGGCTATGTTTTTATGCACCAACATGTTATGGTTCCTTTTACACTTTTGTTAATTACCGGTGCTTTATCCTATACAGGTGTAATGGCACTCAATTATGTAACTGAGGGCAAGGAAAAAAAGAAGATAAACAGGGCGTTTTCACACTACGTACAACCTGAAATTGTGCGTGAAATGATTTCTGACCCCAAAAAATTAAGGCTGGGTGGTGATAAAAAAAACGTAACCATTATGTTTACGGATTTGGCTGGTTTCTCATCTGTATCAGAAGAATTGAAACCGGAAGCCCTGATTGTTTTTTTAATCTACTATTTTGGCAAATTGTCTGACATCATTATTAAGGAAAAAGGTACAATTGATAAATATATTGGGGATTCTATTATGGCTTTTTGGGGTGCGCCGTTACCTAATCAATTTAGTGCTAAACAGGCATGCAGGGCAGCATTGGAAATGCAGTCAGTAATCCCGGATATTCAAAAAAAGTTTGCCGGGCTTATGGATTATGATCCAATTACCAGAATCGGGATCAACTCAGGTGAAGCAGTAGTCGGAAATATCGGTTCAGAAATACGCTTTGATTATACAGTGCTTGGGCATCATGTTAACCTGGCATCCCGTTTAGAACCTTTAAATAAGCAATTCGGTACAAAAATTATCATCTCAGAATTTACATATCAGCAGCTTCCGGAAAATTTTCTCTGCAGGCAGCTCGATTTGGTACGAGTTACGGGTATACAAAAGCCTGTAAAGGTTTATGAACTTATCGCAGAACTCTCAAATGAAAATCAATCTGAGGAACAGGTTGTAATCATTCAAAGGTTTGAAGAGGGGCTGCGGTTATACAGAAACAGGGAGTGGGACAAAGCGATTAGCTTATTTAATGAAATTTTATCGATAGCTAATACCGATGGCCCTTCACGTCTCTATTTACAGCGCTGTCAACTATATAAAAAAATTCCACCTCCCGCCGATTGGGATGGTATTTTCGAACCAAAAACCAAGTAAATTTTGATAAATTCTTACAGTAATCAAATAGTATTCCGAATTGTACTTTCAGTATTTCTGCTTGTAATATGTGCATCTTCTGCGCAATACATGAAGCTTGTTGATCAAAAAAATCTTATTGCAAGTGTTGACATCCGCAGTGGACCGGGGGTTTTTTACGAGTGGCAGGGGCGCCTGTTTGAAGGGGCACAAATAACCATTTTAAACAGAGATGAAGGCTGGGTTCAAATTTCATCCGGAGAAACCAGCGGTTGGATACCCGACTACCCGGAATTATTTAATGGCGGTGTTGAAAATGAAAGCAGTGAAAATGATTTTGAAGAAAGGCAGCGCAGTAT
>SLGA01000066.1 GCA_007123985.1 Balneolaceae bacterium
GAACGGATGATACCGTTTTTAGGAGATTATATGCAGCGAGCTACTTTATCTCACGCATACAACGGGCTGTACAGACTGGGATGGAACCTAAATAACAATCCTGGCGAGATAATTACCCGAAGAGTGGGGATTTATACAGTGGAAGATATTCGGGCTGAATTTGAACCTAACACCATCAATATTGAAAAACGGTTTTCACCGCTTGCACAGCTCAATATTACCTGGGACAATGGTCTTCGCACTCAAATTGGCTATGAGAAGAGCAACATCACCAGCTTATCTCTCTCCAATACGCAGGTTATTGAACGGGTATCGAAAGGGATGAGATTTTCGGTTGCCTACACGCTTCGTAATTTCAGAATTCCGTTTGTACGCACACTCGCCAGTAATGTAGATCTTACACTGAACGGGAGCATTATAGAAGATACTGAGCAGCGATTCCTGCTGGATGCCGACCTGGATCGTGCTTTGCAACAGGACAGTCAAACCATCGATAGAGATCCATCTGTTTATAGTTTCACGCCGAGTCCGCCCACCGGCCAGTCACGAATTAACACATCAGCTGTGGTAGGCTATAGATTTTCAACCACTCTACAGGCCAATTTTGAATATGCATTCAGCCAGATATTGCCAAAATCATCGCGAACGTTTAAACGAACAACGCACGATATACGGTTCAACATCAGGATTAACATCCGTTCTACATAAGATCGATTTTAGAAACGAACTATTTACCGAAAGAGAGAACCTTTACAGGATCGGTTTTCGCTGCAACTCTGGCAGGCAGCCACGAGGCAAGTGTACAGAGTAATATGGTTATTGCAGCAACAATCACAAAATCGAGAAGATGCGGTTCAACTGGCGCTGTACTCATATAGTAGTTTTCTTCTGAAAGTGGAATAATTTGAAATGTGATTTGCAACCAGTAGAAAAGGAGTGAGATTCCAATCCCGATTATCAATCCGGATATGGCAACAAAGAGCCCTTCAAGAAGAAAAATTTGTCTTATTGATTTACTTTTAGCGCCAATCGTTTTCAGTATACCAATATCTTTAATACGTTCGAGAACCATCATAAGAACCGTGCCAATCAGGTTGAACGCGGCAACAATTATCATCACACCGATTACCAGTGGAATGGTTTCTTCCTGCAAATCAATCCAGGCGAATATATTTCTGTAGCGCTGATAAATGCTCTCTGTTACGTACGGAAAGCCGGTTTGGTCACGAATATCAGCAAAAACAGCTTCAATCTGGTTTGGGTTTTCTACGTTTACCTCAAGCATACTGGCATGCCGGGGGTTAAAACCGAAGAGGTTTTTTACGTGCTGAATGTCAGCAAGGGCAAAGTTATCATCAAAACGGGCTATACCGGTTTGGTAGATTCCCGTGAGTGTAAACTGTTGAATTTCCGGGCTGTTGAAGGGAGTTGGAAGGCCATCGATGGCGTAGGTTGTAACTCGGCTGCCCACTTCTGCACCGATAGTTCGGGCGAGCGCAGTTCCAAGAATAATTCCGGGAAGCCCGTTTTCCTGTATGCCCAGATCATAAACACCGGAAGTGATATAAGTTCGTAAATTTGTTACATCACCGGTTTCGGGTACGCCTTTCATCACTGTGCCGCTTACATCGCGGTTTGATTGAATCATCACCTGGCCGATAATTACCGCCTGAGTTTCAGCCACTCCCGGGATAGATGCTACATGCACCTGAAGTGTATCTGCTCTGAAAAGCGGTTCACCGGTATATGATGTGACAGTTACATGAGGTGCAAAACCAACGATTTTTTCGTTGATGGTTGATTTGAAACCGTGAACAATGGAAAGGGCAATAAGCAAACCTGCCGAACCGATAGCTACTCCGGCAATGGCCATGAATTTGATGAAAGAGAGAAAGCGCGAATCTTTCTTATTCCCTCTGAAGTATTTGCCGGCAATGTACCAGGTAAATTTCAATGGTTTGGCTGCTGAATTTCTTAATTGCTGTGCTTATTCGGGCCTCATCAGCGGGAAAAAGAGAACATCACGGATGGAGTCGGAGTTTGTCATGATCATTGCAAGTCTGTCTATTCCAATACCAATACCGGCTGTTGGAGGCATGCCATATTCGATAGCTCTGAGGAAATCTTCGTCAATCGTCATCGCTTCATCATCTCCTTCGCTTCGTAAACGTGCCTGATCTTCAAAACGTCTGCGCTGATCAACCGGATCGTTCAGCTCGGAGAATGCATTGGCAATCTCTTTACCGTTACAGATCGCTTCAAACCTCTCAACAAGCCCCTCTTTGGTGCTGTGTTTTTTTGCAAGCGGACTCATCTCAATTGGATAATCGGTAATAAATACCGGTTGAATTAGTTTGTATTCAACAAATTCACCAAATATCTCATCGATGATTTTTCCTTTGCCCATTCCTTCTTCTATGTGAATTCCGAGTGATTCGGCAATTTTTTCAATCTCTTCATCGCTCTTGCCGTAGAGGTTGTGCCCGGTTTCTTTTTCGATGGCTTCATACATCGGGATTTTTGGCCATGGCCGTTTAAAATCAATTTCATGCTCACCAACGCTAACAACAGTAGATCCGTGCAGAGTAATTGCAACCTGTTCGATCATCTGCTCCATAAAATCCATCATCCAGTTATAATCTTTATATGCAACATAAAGCTCTACCTGGGTAAATTCGGGGTTGTGAAAACGCGAAAGACCTTCATTTCTGAAATCTTTTGAGAACTCATACACACCATCAAATCCACCCACAATTAATCGTTTTAGGTAAAGCTCATTCGCTATGCGCAGATAGAGCGGCATATCGAGCGCATTATGATGGGTTTTGAATGGGCGTGCAGTTGCACCACCATAAATGGGCTGGAGAATAGGGGTTTCAACTTCCAGGTACCCTCTCTCATTCATAAAATCGCGCATGGTTTGAACCATTTTGGTGCGCTTAATGAAAGCATCACGTACATCAGGGTTCACAACCAGATCCACATAGCGCTGGCGATATCTGAGCTCTTTGTCGGAAAAGGCGTCGTAGCGAACAATCTCCCCGTCTTCGTTTTCAACCTCTTTTGGTGTTGGGAGCGGACGAACCGTTTTGCCGAGAAATGTAAAATCTTCTGCATGAACAGTGGTTTCTCCTGTTCGGGTTTTGAAAACAAACCCTTTTATGCCAACATAATCACCAATATCTACCAGCTTTTTGAAAACGGTGTTATACTCTTCTGTGCCAATATCATCCCTTCGGATGTAAACCTGAATGATACCTTCGGAATCCTGAATTGTGAAAAAAGAAGCCTTGCCCATAATTCGGCGAGTCATTACCCGGCCGGCTATGGAAACCCGGGGTGCACCCTCCTGAGAATCTGTTTGCAGGGATTCGTCGGAAAGTACTTCAGATGAGAGATGCGATACATCAAACTTTGCTGGAAAAGGATTGATTCCGAGTTCTCTCAGCTGGTTTAGCTTTTCGAGCCTTATCTGTTGTTGTTCGCTTAGGGATGGTTCGGGATTGCTCATCGAATATGTTTGTTAGAAAATTGCACATTTTGATACAGCCTGATAAGATAAGAATTAAATAAGTGACATATTAAACCCTCTCGCAATATTCAGAAGGTTGTTTTCTGCATGTAGGAGAAAACAAAAAAACGCCAGAATTCATTGAAAAACTATAGTCTCATTCATGAATTGAATTGGTGCAAAGCTCGCTA
>SLGA01000108.1 GCA_007123985.1 Balneolaceae bacterium
CACTGCAAGAAGGCCAAAGCTTGCAAGTTCCGATTTTCGGTTCGGAGCCAAGCCCCCAATTCCCCCAATTTGAATGGCAATAGAAGAAAAGTTTGCAAAACCGCAAAGCGCAAATGTTGCCATTGTGATAGTCTTTGGTGAAAGAACCCCTGCTTCTACCATATCGGCCATTTGTAAAAAGGCTACAAATTCATTCAAAACTACTTTTGTACCCAGTAGAGACCCCATATTAACTGCATCTGCCCAGGGTACTCCTACAATGAAAGCTATCGGAGCAATTACCCACCCAAGCAGTGATTCTATTGTTAGTTCAAACTCTGGGAAGGCATTATTAAGGCCTGTTAATTCACCAAATTCAAAAAGAAAATAATTACCCATTGCAAGAAGGGCAATAAATGCCAGGAGCATAGCACCCACATTTGCAGCCAGTTTAAGCCCAACACCCGCACCGGTTGCGGCAGCATCAATACCATTCGCATCGGTTTTTTTAACACTCATTTTAACATCGCCCTTTGTTACCGGCTCCGATGTTTCCGGGAAAAGTATTTTGGCAATCACCAAAGCAGCAGGCGCAGCCATCAGACTGGCACCAAGAAGTTGTTCGGCAAACATCAGGCGACCAACATCGAGAGGCACATTATTGGCAAGTGAATATGAATTACCAAGCATTTGAACGTAAGCCGCCATTACACCACCGGCAATTGTAGCCATACCACCGGTCATTACAGTAAGCAGTTCCGATTTTGTCATTTTTTCGATGTATGGCTTAATAACAAGCGGTGACTCTGTCTGTCCCACAAAAATATTAGCAACAACTGATAGCGACTCTGCACCGGATGTACCCATTAACTTCTGCATGCCTTTCGACATTACGCTTACAACCTTTTGAAGAATCCCGTAGTGATAAAAGATTGCCGTGAGTGATGCAAAAAATACAATGGTGGGAAGAACCTGAAATGCAAAGAAATGTCCAATGCTTCCTTCCATACCGGGGCTTCTTGCAAGATCACCGAAAATAAATTCCGCACCTGCAGTTGTAAAATCGAGTACAACTACAAAGAAACTTGAAACCCAGCTGAAAAATGCCTTTGGCCAACCCAAAGGTGCCCAGAATTCAGCCATTACAGAACCTTTCAAAATAAATATGGCAAGAATAAACTGAATGCCAAGGCCCGTGCCAACAAGTTTCCAATTAACCGCTTTTCTATTGTTACTAAATGCCAATGCAATAGCGATTATTGCCGCCATGCCGATGAGGCCTCTTACAATGTCCATCTGAATTTATTCCTTTTTTTCGGTTTGAAAAGTTGGTTTGGTGAGAGGCAATATTGGTTTGCCCCGTTTTTTATCAACAGGAGGACGAAAACAGTGACGTGCGCGAGGCTCATAGGAATCTTTTTCTCCAACCAGAACCTTCTCATCATTTTCCACTACTCTTTGTGAGAAATTTGCCATCATACCGCTTTCCGAACAAACAGCATGCAGCTTTGTAACATACTCAGCCACAGCCAGCAGGTGCGGCATAGGTTCAAATGGCCTGCCGAGATAGTCCATATCCAGACCCGCTATAATGACTCGCTTTCCCTCATTGGCAAGCGTATTTACAACATCAACAAGACGGTCATCAAAGAATTGAGCTTCATCAATGCAAACCACTTTTGCAGAGGATGTTAGCAGGATAATTTGATCTGCTGTATCAACCACAATTCCGGGAAGAGAGGTTTCATCGTGTGATACAACTTCACTGTCGCTGTAACGATTATCGGTAGCAGGTTTTACTATTACAACGCGTTGTCCGGCTATGTGAGCTCGTCTTGCCCTCCTGATGAGTTCTTCCGTTTTACCGCTGAACATTCCCCCGCATACAACTTCAATCCAACCGGCCTGGTTGGGTAAAAACGATGGCTCGTTAATCATACAATCATTCTGTTTTCAAAACCTTTTAACGCATGGAATATATCCTGCAATTGTCAAAAGAAAAAAGAGAACTTTTAGCTAATGTCTCAAAAAAATTCAAATAAAATGTGGCCATGAATTTTCCTGTTTTGAACCATTCAGATCCAATCACAATCTGCATTCAGATGAAAATTTTCCCAATTTCTTACTACATTTAGAGCATGGTTTTGAGATGGTATCGACTTGCAATGTTCCTCTTACTGCTCCCGTTCATCACAGCAAATGTTTCTGCCCAGATATTTGAAGATTTTGAAGACGGATCGAAAAACGCCTACTCTCCGGCAGTCGTCACGTTTTCTACAGGAAACTGGTTATTGAATGATGCTTTGGTTGGTCAATCTAATGGTGATCGAACCAGGGGATCGCGCTCTATCCGCATCAGAAACGGTTATCTGCAAATGGAGTTCAACGCCGAAGAGGGGGCAGGTTTGCTCAGCTTTTGGGGTGCCAATTCGGGATTTTCTGGTGATAGCGGAGGTTCCGTTCAGGTTTACTACTCGGTTGATTCAGGAGAAAATTGGGAAGAGGCTGGTGAACCTATAATTCTCACTGAAGAAGATTTTTTAGAATATTACGAGATAGAGCTAAATATAAACTCTCCGGTTCGTTTCCGTTTTGAGAAGACTTCAGGAAACCGCATAAATATTGATGATGTTACAATTGAGCCTTTTATTGAGCTCACTGATGCACCTAAAATGGCAGTAAGATTTGATCAGGAACGAATAGAATCGGATGGTGAGATATTTTTTCCTGCGGTAAATACAGGCTTTGAAAGTGAAGCAACCATTCAGATAACCAACCTGGGAGTGCCTGATCTTCAATTCAATTCAATTGAACTGAATAAAGGTGATGAGTTCAAAATCTTTTCGAGTCTGCCAGATCCCCTTTCCTCAAGAGAAACCATTGATTTAATTATCAGTTTTAGTCCTGAAACCGGAGGCTGGTTTGATGATCAGCTTACAATTTCAACAAATGACCCTGAACAGACGGAATTTACGATTGGGTTACGCGCATTGGCGATTGATGAAAACCAGATTGTGCCATTATCGAAAACAAAAAATGTACCGTTTGGCACAAGAGTAACCGTGGGAGGCAGGGTAACTGTGGCCAATGAATTTGACGGGCCGGTATTTATGCAAGATAAAACAGCTGCAATTGCAATATTTTATGAGCCTCTGCATACGGATATTCAGCGAGGTGATTCCATCACAGTTACAGGGCCGGTTACGGAATTTAATCCTATCGGAGGTACACCGGGTGCATTTTTACGGCAAATTGCTGCAACCGAAAACGATTCGAATATTCAGTATGAAATTGTAGAAACAGGTCTCGCTGAGATAGAACCGGAAGTAGTATCCGTTGCACAAATGAACAGCGGTGATTACGAAAGTTCACTCATCACTATTCAGAATGTAACATTTCAGGCTAATGGGGTTTTTCAGGGGAATATGAACTATTCCATTTCTGATGCTTCCGGCAGTGGCGTTTTGAGGATTGATAATTCTGTAGCCGACCTGATTGATGCTCCAATTCCTGATGAACCTGTTGAATTAACCGGTGTGGTTGATAAGTTTAGTGGTGTTTACCAGTTAAAACCCAGAGATAACAATGACCTTCGTGTTGAACCTTATGAAATTGAGGGAGAAGACATACCGCGGGATCTAACATTTGATCTGGTTACCTGGAACATCGAGTGGTTTGGTGCGAATGACTTGGGCCCGAACCCGGATATTCAGATGGAAAATGTGATTGAAGTTGTGGAAACCATCAATGCCGATCTTTATGCCCTGCAGGAAATTGCAAGTATTGAGCGATTTAATACGCTTGTTGATCGCCTGCCCGATTACAGAGGATTTTTAGCAAGCTATTCCCAGCGCCAGAGAACCGGTTATCTTTTTAAAACAGCTGTAATTGATTCACTTGATGCCGGTCTATTAACTGAAGGACAGGAATCATTTGACTGGGCTGGCAGACTACCGCTTTATTTTCAGTTTGATGCTACAATCGCCGGAAATACACGAAGAATTACGAGTTATAATGTTCATGCAAAAGCATTTGGCGACAGGGATTCATATTTCCGCAGAAAAAATGCAGCGCATTCATTGAAGTCCTATTTTGATAATGAAAAAAGGGATGAGAATGTAATCTTTATTGGTGATTATAATGATCAACTGAACTTTTCTACATACAATGAAGAAGTGTCTCCCTACAAGATCTTTCTTGAAGACGACCACTACTACGCAGTTACAAAATTACTCGAAGATCGGGGATTTGCATCATATCTGGCAGGACAGTTTCGCAGTATGATTGATCATATCATCATCGCAAACGAGCTGATTGATGACCACATCGACGGGGCACAGCGGGTTGAAAATCCCAATTACATTGCCAGTTTTATATCCACAACAAGCGATCATGCCCCGGTTTGGACTCGATTCGATTTTTCAACAAACTCCCGGAATGGTGATCATGAAATTCCGGAAATATTCTCGGTACAGCCGAACTATCCCAATCCATTCAATCCTGCTACAACAATACGTTTTTCAGTGCATGAACCTGCAGGTGTAACCATAAAAGTATTTGATATTCTTGGCCGAAAAGTGGCTTTGCTGGCAGATAATGAGATCTTTGTTGCCGGTAACCACAAGGTTGAATTTGATGCGGGGCAACTATCAAGTGGCGCTTATCTTTACAGAGTACAACTTGACAGCGGAGAAAGTAAAACCAAAAAAATGATGTTGATACGATGAAAACTCCAAAACAACTGGGATACAGAATGCCTGCAGAATGGGAAACTCATTCAGCCACGCAGCTGCACTGGCCATCGAACAGAGAAACCTGGCCGGGCGAAAGACTTGAAAGGGTAGAGAATGTCTATCTGCACTTAATTGAGGCTCTTCATCGGTTCGAACCAGTGGTTCTATTGCTTGATCCTGATCTCAATCACGACCGAATCACAGAAAGAATGGATAATTATGGAATAGATTTGTCTGCTGTTCATCTCTTTCGCACTCCGATAAATGATGTGTGGGCGCGAGACTGCGGCCCTGTTTTTATTAAACAACACGGTCGGGAAAAGTTTGCAATTACAGATTGGGAATACAATGCCTGGGGCGGGAAATACCCTCCATTTGATGCAGATAATTCACTGCCTAAGTGGTTTTCAGATGTATTCAATATCAGATTATTCAGCCCGAAAATTGTTTTGGAAGGTGGCAGTATTGATACAAATGGTGAAGGTATTATTTTGACAACTGAGGCAGTTTTGCTAAACAAAAACCGAAATCCGCATTTAAATAAAGATGAGATTGAGGATTATTTGATGAACTATCTTGGTGCCGAAAAAATAATATGGCTGAAAGATGGCCTTAAAGGCGATGATACTGATGGCCACATTGATGATTTATCGAGATTTTTGAATAAAAATACCATTCTCACAATGATCTCGGATGATCCTGAAGATGTGAATTACCTCACTTTAAGAGAGAATTTTGAAATTCTGAAAAGGGCTGTTGACGCCGATGGTAAGCCTTTTGAAATAGTTACACTTCCATTGCCAAAAACAAAAATAGAAGGTACAACGGTTGATGGGTCTGAATATGTGCCGGCCAGTTACGCAAACTTTTACATCGCAAATGGAGCGGTACTTTTGCCATTATATGATAAAAATTATGATGAGACAGCAATCAGGCTATTTAAAAAATACTTTCAGGACAGGGAAGTCATCGGGATACCGTGTGCCGATCTGGTTTGGGGACAGGGGAGTATACACTGTATCACGCAACAACTCTACGGCTTAGAACTTTAAATAAGGAAGTACTAAACAATAAAATAGTACTTCCCTTCAATTTATGAGACAGAGATTATTTTACATAATCGATTAGCTCCCATAGCTCTGAACGAACCAGATCACGGGCTTTTTCGATGTTCTCATTAAACTCACCGATATTTGTATCAGGGTGGCTTTGTCGAATTAGCTCTTCAGTAAACCCGAATTCAACATTTCTAAGGCTTTCAAAGTAATTACCGGTTGCAAAATTGTACCCATATTCAGCACCTCCGGGGGTAATCAGTCTGAACAACTCCCAACCTTTCATATTACCAAGTTCCATTCTTAGTTCATGCAGTGGACGCGCTATTTCATCTTCCATCATTTGATAGGCATACTCCATGCCTGCGGGTACCCGCATGTAATCCATAGAGAAATAACGGGATGGTTTTGCTTCGTCTGTGCTTAGAACACTGTTGTTGATTCTCCAAAGTTCAGAATGATTTGGAGCCATAAGATCAAAATAGGTAGAGAGCATGGAATCAATATCCTCACCCTGAAAACTAACGGATACCTGGTTACTTATATCTTCAAAGCCGCAAATTTCACTGCTGATTGAGATTACTACATGATTATATGTAGTATTCCTCGAACCCGGGTATGCTACTCTGTATAAATACCACTCTTTAAGATTATCAGAATCGATACGTGCTTGTTGTATCGGTTTAATTGCTTCTTCAACATTGGTTTTAAAGGTAAGCAGGTCCGCCTGCTCCACGTGGATGTAATCCACATTCATATAATAACCCTGATGATTTTGGGCAGTGCATATTGTTGAGAAAAGTGAAAATAGAACTGCAGCTGGAAAAATAACGAGGTAGAGGTTCTTCATAACAGACTCCGCAGAATTGTTAAGGTTTGTTAAAGTAATTAACAAAAAAGCTGATTAATTATGAAATACTGCTGATGCGAAAAAAAGCGCTTACATAAAGCATAGTGATCACTCATGAAGTGGGTAAACAGGAATGGAAAAACAGATAGATTTGATTACAACATTCTTTCATTACTTTGTTATCTTAGATTTCGGCAATTTTTTGAAACAGCAAATTTTAGAATGTCAACAATTTCAAATGAGAAGTACGAGGCTGTGATTGGCCTTGAAGTGCATGCACAATTGCTTACCAACAGCAAAGCTTTTGCATCAGTATCACCTCAATACGGCAGTGCTCCAAATAGTCAGGTTACACCCTTATGTTTAGGCCATCCGGGAACATTACCGGTTCTAAATGAAAATCTAGTTCGATTTACTATAAAAATGGGGCTGGCAACAAATTGTAAAGTCTCTGAAAAATCCATTTTTGCCCGAAAAAACTATTTCTATCCTGATCTCCCCAAAGGTTATCAAATATCTCAGTATGAAACACCTATTTGTTATGGCGGACATATAGATATTGAGCTCGAACAGTACAACAAAACGATTGGTATCACACGCATTCATATGGAAGAGGATGCCGGGAAATCAATTCACGATCAGGATCCCTACCACACACTGGTTGATTTAAATCGCGCAGGTACTCCGCTTATTGAAATAGTATCTGAACCGGATCTCAGAACTCCTCAGGAAGCCTACGAATACCTCAAGAAAATCAGGCAGATCGTTCAATATCTTGAAATTTGTGACGGAAACATGGAAGAGGGAAGTTTGCGATGTGATGCTAACGTATCAATAAGGCCCCGCGGTCAAAAAGAGTTGGGTACTCGCACTGAATTGAAAAATATGAACTCATTCCGAAATGTTGAAAGAGCAATTACGTATGAAATTGAACGGCAAATTGAGCTGGTAGAATCCGGTGGGGAAGTGGTTCAAAAAACACTTTTATGGGATCCAAACAAGCTGGAAACACGCGAAATGAGATCTAAGGAGGAAGCACATGATTATCGCTATTTTCCTGAACCGGACTTGCCCCCAATTATTATAAATAAAGCTACTCTTGATACAATTCAGGATGAACTGCCGGAACTGCCGTCCATTCGCTATGAACGATTTATAAATGAACTCGGGCTCAATGAAGATGATGCGTTTATTTTAACTGAAACTCGTCCACTTGCAGATTATTTTGAAAAATGCATCTCTATCCTGAATGAACCAAAGGCAGTTTCTAATGTAATACTTACGGAAGTACTTCGCGTGCTGAATGAAAAAAGTATTGGAATAGAACAATTCAGTATTACCCCTGAAAGGTTAACAGCTTTAATTGCTCTCAAGCAGAATGACAAAATCAGTTCGTCTGCCATGCAGACCATTTTCAATGAGATGTTTACAAACAGTGATTCACCCCTCGAACTGGCCGAGAAACTAAACGTACTTCAGGTTTCAGATTCCGGTTTCCTCGAAGAGATTGTTGATCAGATTATCGAAGCAAATCCTGATGAGGTTACGCGGTATAAAGAGGGAAAAAAAGCGTTGATGGGTTTTTTCATCGGTCAGGTAATGAAACAATCGAAAGGCAAGGCAAACCCAAAACTTGCCAAGGATATAGTCACCAAAAAATTAGATAATTAAGCAGGGTAGAACCCCGTAACCGGATATGACGAAGATCAAATTCTTACTGTTGCTCTCCTTCCTGGTTGTAGCGTTTTCTTGTTCACGAGAAGAACCCGAAATCAGACAATCGGTACATATTAAGGGACAGATTACAGTTGATGAAGAACTGGATGACAGTTTTGACTACAGCAATATTGAACTGATTTCAAGAGTTCGTTCTGATAGCGAGCGAACAGATACTCTGTTTTATGCTCAAACAGATCAGCAAGGTTTTTTTTCGGGTGATGCATATTTTGAAAGAGCAGGCCAGTTTCCAGTAATTGTATCGCGAAATAATAATGTAATGGGTATTATAACACTCGTATTTGCCGATGGCGATACTATTCAAATTAATGCCAAATTACCGCAGTTCAATGAAACAGCTGAAGTTACATCCCGCGAAAATGACGTGTTTAACACTTTTGAGCGCGTGGATCGAAGTTTCACAAGAGTAGCCAATTTTATTAATGCAGGATTGATTTCAGCCGATAGTGTAGGGCTGGAAATTGATAAATGGAGTGATATCTACTGGGAAGTATTTGAAGAATATCCCGGAACGTATGCAGCAAAACTATCCGGAGAGAGTTCCATTTCTATTTTAAGAGAATGGAACGATTCGCTAATGGTAGCCAGAACAGAGCTGCTTCTTGGCCAATACAATAGCCTTACTTCGGGTACAAGAGAAGTGTTGATTGATTATTATGCTGAAATCGAAGGCCTCGAAGGTGCTCTCCGATTTATCAATAAATTGCAGGATATGGCCCGTTATAAGTCGGATGAGATGGAAATTGAAATCAACAGGATTGAATTGCTTTTCGACAGCTCCAGAACAGAGGATGCAGCCATCTATCTGGATACATTTAAGCAGAAGTTTTCTGAAAATGACCTTGCAATGGAGTGGGCCGAAAATAAAAGTTACGATCTTGAGTTCCTTGCACCGGGATATCCCTTTCCTGAACTAACTTTTTTTCTTACGGATGGTGATTCACTTTCTACGGCAGATCTCGACGGACAGCCGTTTCTAATTGAAATAACCAGACTGGATAATGCCCTGTATCAACAGCAGTTCGACAGAACTATTGCTATTTATCAGATCTATCGGAATTTTGGGCTTGAGATCATAACTGTACCACTTGGTGCTAACAGGCCTATACTCGACGCATTTTTCTCAGAAAGAGAAAAGCTTTGGCATATTGCAGAACCCGGTTCGTTTGATGCCGAACACGTAATTGAAATATTGAACCTGAATCGAGTACCTACGCGATTCCTTGTAGATGCAGACGGTACAATAATCAGAAGATATATAGGTAACGAGTATGATGACATTGTAAGAGGTCTGCAGCAAATATCAACATTAACTAACCAATAAAGACAATGAGAACATTTTTAATTGCCGGAAACTGGAAAATGAATGCCGGCCCAACAGACGCCGCAAAATTAGCAAAAGAGATTGTAGAAAACTGGGAAGGAAAGTCTTTTAAATCGGAGGCGCTGCTTTGCCCTCCATTTATATCAATCCCTGCAGTGCAGCAAGCATTTAATGGATCATCATTTCAAACAGGTTCACAAAATGTATCTGATCAGGATAATGGCGCCTATACGGGTGAAATTAGCACTACAATGCTTAAAGATGCAGGGTGTACATACGCTATTATCGGTCATTCCGAACGCAGAGAGTATTTTGGAGAAACTGATACACTTATTGCTCAAAAAACGAAAAAAACCATCGATGATGGACTAAAAGCAATTCTATGCGTTGGTGAATTGCTGGACGAACGTAAGAGCGGAAAACAAGAAGAAGTGGTAGAGAAACAGGTGAATGCGGTTCTTAACCACCTCGGAGAAGATGTATCAGACCATATTGTTATTGCATACGAGCCTGTTTGGGCAATTGGAACCGGTGAAACCGCAACACCGGAACAAGCACAGGAGATGCACAAATTTATCCGGTCGCTAATTGAACAAAGCTGGGGTAAAGAAAGTGCAGAGAAAGTGCGAATTCTCTATGGTGGCAGTATGAAACCTGATAATGCAAAAGAACTGCTGAGCATGCCCGATGTTGACGGTGGTTTAATTGGTGGCGCCAGCCTTAAAGCCGATAGTTACAGTGAGATTTTGGCTACGGCAGAATCAATATAATATTGAATGGATACGTACAACGTTCTTCTTATTGGTGCGGGCGGGAGAGAGCACTCCATTGCCTGGAAGCTTGCTCAGTCTGAAAAACTGGGGCAATTATACATTGCTCCAGGTAATCCCGGTACCGCTCAGTTTGGAAAAAATGTAGAACTTGATATAAATAACTTTGAGGCAGTATCAGAGTTTATAAATAAGGCTGCAGTTGAGCTGGTGGTTGTAGGGCCGGAAGACCCGCTTGTGAACGGAATGGCTGATTATCTCAGAGAGAGAAACATAGCTGTTTTTGGTCCCGAAAAAAATGCTGCCAGGCTCGAAGGTAGCAAAGAGTTTGCCAAAGAATTTATGTTGAAATACAACATACCCACGGCAGATTTTGCTGTTTTCAGCTCTCTTGATTACGACGATGCCTACAAATTTATCGTGCTGAAAGATACGTATCCGATTGTTCTTAAGGCGGATGGACTGGCTGCCGGAAAAGGTGTATTTATCTGTAACAGTGAGGAAGAGGTTAAAGAAAGACTTCTGGCCATAAAAAAAGATGAAAAGCTCTCTGAGGCTGCCAGCCGACTTGTTGTAGAAGAGTTTATGGAAGGTGAGGAAGTCTCTGTTTTTGTTATATCAGATGGTCACACTTCACACATATTGCATTATGCTCAGGATCATAAACGAATCGGTGATGGTGATACAGGGCTCAACACCGGCGGAATGGGAGCATACTCTCCTGCACCTGTTCTGAACGCATCATTGCTTGAACAAATACAGTTTGAAATTATTGATCGCACCATCACCGGGATGCAGCTGGAAGAATCAGCCTATACTGGAATTCTTTATGTTGGCTTAATGATAACCGCCGACGGTCCAAAAGTAGTTGAATACAATTGTAGATTCGGTGATCCTGAATGCCAGGTGATACTACCTTCGCTTAAAAATGATCTTCTTGATTTGATGATAGCATCCACAGAGCAGAGACTTGATGAGAAATCCGTTCAGATTGATGATAACTATCGTTGTTGCATTGTGCTTGCAAGCGAAGGTTATCCACAAAGTTATGAAAAAGGAAAAGTGATATCCGGACTGGATCAATTCGATGACGAAACCCTTGTTTTTCATGCAGGAACCAAAAAGAAAGGCGATAAAATTGTAACCAACGGCGGAAGAGTACTAAATGTGGTTGCAGGTGGGAAAACGTTACGTGGGGCAATTGAACATGCCTATGAAGCTGTGAAGAAAATCAGCTTTGAAAATTGCTATTTCAGAAAAGATATTGGCCATAAAGGATTGAAGCGAATCAGTAATTTATAAATTAGACCGGCGTTTCTTTAAACAGTTGCGTTCTCTTACTGTAATCCGTCTTGTATTTATGATTGGAAACGATTGGCACAATATTATTTTCAACTCCTCAATTTCATTTGCTGATCGTTTCGATGCTGTTTACAGATACCAGATTCAGGCCAACACGATCTATAAAAATTTCTCAGCTGTTTTTGGCTTGAATGAAAACAGTGAGATCACACCTGAATCAGCTCCGCTACTCCCAATCCGAGCCTTTCAGATTGAAACTTTGTACACGGCCGATCATGATTATGAATTGATCTTTAAGAGCAGCGGCACATCAGGGATGCAGCGAAGTACGCATTATATAGCTGATAAAAGATTATACGAAAGAGCAATTATTCAAGGTTTTTCTGAACACTTCCCTCTGAGTGAATACTCAATACTCTGTTACATGCCGGGTTATTCCGATAATCAGTATTCATCTTTAATATGGATGGCCAATTACTTAATTAAAAAGGATAACAGTGGTTTGAGCAGGTTTTTGGATCAATCAGTAAAATTGGATAACTGGATTGAAAAAGTAGATGAGCTTGGAAGGAAACACATACTGTTTGGAGCAGCTTTTGGCTTGTTGGATATTCTTAAGAATACAAACTACATAAAATCAAAGCCTTTTGAGATTATCGAAACAGGTGGAATGAAAACCCATCGCAGAGAAATATCGAAAGCAGAACTGCGTAAGATTCTTTCAGAGGGTTATGGTACTAAACAATCGTCTATACATTCTGAATATGGTATGTGTGAGTTACTGAGCCAGATGTATTCGATTGGTGGTGAATGGTTTACAACACCCCATTGGATGGAAGTAACCATTCGTAATCCGGATAATCCGCAAGAAATTTGTAAACCGGGAGAAGAAGGAAAGATTGGAATTATCGATCTTGCTAATGTGTATTCCTGCCCATTTTTGCTGACTGAAGATAAGGGTGTAATGGATCAAGAGGGAAAGTTTAAAGTTTTGGGCCGATGGAACTCTGATGATTTAAGGGGTTGTAATTTTTTAATAGACAGAGATTAGATTTCATGCAGGTTGAAATGTACATAGAAAAACTTGCCACCACTTTATCGGGCTGGTTTCAACCCGATAACTATGAACTAAAAAGAGCTATTGAACAAACAGTTGACGAAGGGTATTTCAGTTTTCCGGACGTTAAACATCAAATACGTACACTTAAACTGGCAACTACATTCAATCAACTCAATAAATGGGCCGAAATATCCGGTTTAAAGATTGGATCACTGAAGCATAAACATATCCTCTGTCTTCATGCCGGTAATTTACCGCTTGTGGGTTTTCAGGATGCTCTATCGGTAATTATGACTGGAGGTAATTACTTTGGCAAAATTTCACGAAAAGATCCCTATTTATTGCCAGCATTTCTTGAGTATTATAAACATCATAAAGGAGCAAATGATGGTAGTGTTGATTGGTGTACAAATCTTGACAATATAACTGTAGAACAAGCTGATGCACTACTGTTTGCCGGTTCTGAAATTTCATCGGGGCAGGTAAAGTCACTACTTACCAAGAAACGGATAATTTGTGGCAGCACACCATCTTTAATGCGAACAGCACATTTTTCTGTAGCACTTATCACA
>SLGA01000233.1 GCA_007123985.1 Balneolaceae bacterium
CTGAAGAATTTTTAGCAATCAAAAACAGAGATCCTCGTGCCAAGCTTCAAAGGGCAATATGAACACAGTGTAGACAACAAAGGCCGTGTTGCTTTCCCGGCTAAGTTGCGTAAAACTGTCAGCCCGGCCGCTCAGGATCGATTTACTATACTTCGCGGTCTTGAGCCATGCCTCTATCTCTATCCACAAGACCGATGGGAACTTGTTGAAGAAAAGCTCTCAAAAATCAACAATTTCTCACGCAAAGGCCGAACAGTTATCCGAAATTTTCTTCGATTTGCTGAAGATCTGGTATTAGATAAACAAAATCGCCTCTCTCTCCCCTCTCATTTAATGGAGTTTTCTGAAATAGATTCAACAGCCATTTTTATAGGTAGCGGCGAGCGGATTGAAATATGGTCGCCTGAAAAACTTGACCAAATTGACAATGAACTAAGCTTTGAATCTTACCAGGAGCTCTTTGAGCAGGTAATGGGAGGAGACATTGACGATGAGGACTGACCAGATGACTGATTTTTTTCCACACATACCGGTTCTGCTTGATACTTCCGTTGAGTTTCTGATTACAGATAAGTCTGGTATTTATGTAGATACAACACTTGGTGGTGGTGGACACAGTGCTAAAATTCTGCAAAATCTTGAAACAGATGCAACTCTGCTCGGGGTAGATCAGGACCGTGAAGCCCATAAAGCCGCAGCAGAAAAGATTGGAGATGATTCTCGTTTTATTCCCATATCCGGAAATTTCGGGTATTTAAAAACCATTATACCTGTTCAATACCATGGGAATGTTTCTGGTATTTTGTTTGATCTGGGTGTATCAACCCACCAAATTCGGGAACCGGAAAGAGGTTTTAGCTTTCAGCATGACGGGCCTCTCGATATGCGCATGAGCGAACTGAGCGGTGTTTCGGCTTATGATGTGGTGAACAGCTACGATTATGAAAAACTGCGCGACATTATATTTCACTACGGAGAAGAGCGTTTAAGCCGGCAAATTGCTAAAGAAATTATCAACAGAAGGCCTATTGAAACTACACTCGAGCTTCGCGAAGCCATTGAGAGCGTTCTGTATGGCAGGCATATCATTAAGTCTGTGGCGAGGGTTTTCCAAGCGATTCGTATTGAAGTGAACAGAGAACTTGAGGTTCTGAAACAGGGATTAACCGATGCGCTTGAAATCATACAACCGGGTGGCAGAATTGTGGCCATATCCTATCACTCTTTGGAAGACAGGTTGGTGAAAAACTTCTTCAGAAGCGGAAATTTTGAAGGAAATGTGGAGAAAGATTTCTATGGAAATCCAGTCACATCCGTGATAATGGTTACGCGACAAATTATTACGCCATCAGACGATGAGATCAAAAAGAATCCAGCTGCAAGAAGCGCCAAACTGCGAGTAGCAGAGAAGACCGGGAGCGAAGAATGATTGTGAAAAATCCTCCCATAGCATATAAAAATGGAATTTCCGGCGGAAAGCTATCCAAAAATAAACGCCGCACCATAACCTCCAAAAAACTTAATACAGGCGGTTCTGCCCCATCCCATGGCAGACGCACCCCTACAGACAAAAAAACAAAACTTCCGGCTTTTACCCCCTGGAAGGTTGTACTCGCAAGTTTCCTGATCGGAATTTGCGGGATTCTATACATCGCCCATGTGTTTAATACTCAACAAACGTTGACCGAAGTTAATCAGCTTGAAAATGAGTTTAATAAGGCACAAAGGCAGTACCACCAAACAAGGCTTGAGTTCGACCGGATTACAGGTCCTCAGCAAATTTATCAGATAGCACGCCAGCAAGGTTTTATAAATGCCGGGCCGGCAAATCAGATCATCTATATTCAAGCGGAAGCTAAATGAACGAACGCAGCTCCATTATGGGCCGTATGTTTTTGCTTTTGGGTTTATTGATGTTACTCCCAACCGCTATTCTTGTGCAGATACTACGCGTGAATTTTGTTGAGGGTGATGGTTATAGAGAACTATGGAACTCACAGGCTATCGATTACATATCCATACCGGCACAGCGCGGTAATATTTATGATTCTAATGGCTCTCTTCTTGTAACAGACACTGCCATCTATAAAGTTGCTGTTGATCCGCTCCTTATACGTGGTACAGATGCTGTTCGAAATATCGCCAGAGTTTTGAGCACCCATACAGGCCGTTCTGCCCAGTCATACATCAACAGAATTAACAGTGCACCTGCAAGATCCCAATATCTTGTACTTGAACGGAGCGTACCCGTTCAGGCATACGATGATCTGAACGAATTGAGTCTTCGGGGTTTAATTCTCGAGGAAGAGTATAGAAGAAATTACAATTTTGGCAGTTTGGGTGCTCATGTGGTTGGTTTTGTGAATCACAACATGGATGGCATGGCCGGCCTTGAAAGCCGCTACAATAACATCTTAAGAGGGAGTGATGGCCAGCAGCAGGTTCGTAAAGACCGTCTGAATCAAATTTTTGCGTATGTAGGCGCACCTCGAAAATTACCGAAACAGGGGTATTCGCTGTACACCACAATAGATTCCAAAATCCAGGCCATTGTTGAAGAAGAACTCAAGGATGGGGTAAACCGGCACTTTGCAAAGTATGGTACTGCTATAGTTATGGATCCTAAAACAGGAGCTATAAAAGCAATGGCAAACTACCCTGTGTATAATCCCAACGCACCTGCAACCATCGAAAATGAAAACCGGCGTAATTTTGCCGTTGCTGATATTATAGAACCCGGTTCAACCTTTAAGCTGGTCACCGCCATTGCAGCTGTTGAACAGAATGCAGTTCGTTTGGACGAAATGTTTGAAACACCCGAGAGCGGACAAAAAATGATCCATGGACAGGTGATGAGAGATCATAATCCGCTCGGAACACTCAGCTTTTCAGAAGTAATGGCCAAAAGCTCAAACATAGCCACTTCTGAGATTGCACAGAGAATTTCTCCAAATACGTTTTACCAGTATGCCCGGAATATGGGTTTTGGTACTCCCAGCAATATTGATCTGCCGGGCGAATTGGCCGGCCGCCTGCAGCGCCCTTATGAATGGAGCCGCGTTACCCTCCCCTGGATGTCAATCGGTTATGAAGTGCAGGTTTCTCCCATTCAGTTAACGCAGGCGTATGCTGCATTTGCTA
This sequence comes from Balneolaceae bacterium, assembly GCA_007123985.1. GTDB lineage: Bacteria > Bacteroidota > Rhodothermia > Balneolales > Balneolaceae > Rhodohalobacter. The sequence goes on from SLGA01000233.1 coordinate 3,142, forward strand.
ACGGCGGTTATCTGATGAAACCCTTTGTGGTTGAATCCATAACAGATGAGTTTGGAAATATTATTGAAAAGAATGAACCTAAACGCGTACGCAGAATTGCCAGGCCGTCAACTATAGAGAAACTGATACCTGTATTTGAGCAGGCAGTATCTGATTCCGGTACCGCACGCTGGGCTGCTGTGGACGGCCTTCGGATTGCCGGCAAAACGGGTACCGCTCAGAAATTTATCGACGGGCGGTATCAGGCACGCTACAGAGCTTCATTTGTTGGATTTTTTCCCGTTGAAGATCCCGAATATGTAATCCTTGTACTACTGGATGAACCGAGATCCAGCATCTATGGTGGTTTCACAGCAGGTTCCATATTCCGTGAAATTGCGCAGCGCGTTTCCGGTCTTCAAAATAAAATACAGCGTTCTCAATCATCTGATCTGCTTGCAGAAACCGGACTAATTGTGCTTCCCAATCTTGAAGGTATGAGTATTCATGATGCAGAAATTTTGCTTCAGAGAAGCCGGATACCCTTCAAAACGAGCGGAAACGGAGAATATGTTGCTTCGCAATTACCATCTGCAGGAGAGCAAATGTACAGAAACTCCCCAATCGAATTGCAGTTAGCAGCTGCAGAATCTGATTCTATACCCGAAGGGTTTGCCAGAATTCCCAATCTGAGAGACAAAAACATGCGCCAGGCAGCTTATTTACTTGGGAAAGCCGGGCTTCAGATTGAGATGGTGGGATCAGGAACCATTTACGAACAATTTCCCCGAGCCGGTGATCTGATGCGGCAGGGAAGAACAGTTACCGTTAGAGGACGATCACAGGCATTCAATCAGCAACGAAACATTGCTTCGAACTGATGACAATTTACGACATCATAGAATTTTGTAATCCAATTTCAGTTACCGGAAGTAAACCGGCAAGCATAGGAAAACTATGCCAGGATTCAAGAGATGTAGAAAAAGGTGATGTCTTCATTGCTGTAAGAGGTCTTAAATCGGATGGGCATAATTTCATTAATGAAGCCGTATCCAGAGGAGCTGCTGTAGTAATTACTGAAAACAGGATCGATACACCGATACGTGTGTGTGTTATCAACGTAAGAAGCACCCGAAAACTTTTGGGACCCCTGGCTCAAATGATGGCTGGCAACCCGGCCGATAAACTTACTGTAATCGGAATTACGGGCACTAATGGTAAAACCACAGTTGCCACACTAATCTGGCAAATTCTAACCAAGCTAAGCTATAAAGCATCCATGCTTGGTACGGTAGAGAAAAGAGTTAACAGTGAGATATTCAAAAGCCATCTTACAACTGCCGACCCAATCGAACTTGCAAACGATATGAAACAGATGGTAGATGCAGGAAGTACGTTTCTTGCCATGGAAGTTTCCTCGCATGCACTTGATCAGAAACGGGTAAAAGGCATTTCATTTAAAGTAGCTGTTTTCACAAATCTTACGCACGATCATCTGGACTACCACCAATCAATGAATGAATATGCTTCAGCGAAAAAACGATTGTTTAATTCACTTGAAGAAAGCAGCTGGTCAATAACAAATGCAGACGATGATCGTGGTGAGTGGATTACAAACTCAACTCCGGCCAAAGTCCTGTCGATCAGTTTTAAAAAGAAGGGACTGATCAATGCTGAGATTTTAAAATCTGATGCATCCGGATTAACCATAACTATCGATGGAACTGAAATTCACTCACCCCTTGTAGGAGAGTTTAATGCTTACAATGTACTTCAGGCACTGCTTGCATGCACAGCACTTGGCCTTGACGGGAAAAAGATTGCAGAGGCATTGAGCAGCTGTAAAGGTGCTGCCGGCCGAATGGAAAGGGTAAATAATCCGGACGAAACAGACCAAAAACCAATTGTTTTCGTGGACTATGCACACACCCCAAATGCACTTGAAAATGTAGCATCTACGCTTAAAGAGATTAAAACTTCCGGGCAAAAACTAACTATTGTATTCGGCTGCGGCGGTGACCGCGATAAAACCAAGAGGCCGGTTATGGCAGAAATAGCTGAACAATACGCAGATAATGTAATTGTTACATCCGATAATCCGCGCACGGAAGATCCTGATGCGATCATCAGCGATATTATGGCCGGCTTCAAAAAACCTGAGCATGTGGAAGCCATCACTCTTCGCGACAAGGCCATTGAAAAAGCAATAGTTGATGCCGACAGCAATACCATTATACTGATTGCAGGAAAAGGCCATGAAACCTACCAGGAGATAAACGGTGTACGCTCCCATTTCGACGACCGTGAGATAGCCCGAAAAATATTAAGTGAACGCAATGGCCATCCTAAAACTGAGGAGGTTGCCTGATGCTATACGAACTTCTCTCATGGATAAATGATGTTTTGAATCCACCTGGATTTGGCGCGTTTGATTACATCACAACCAGAACGGCATTTGCAGCCGCTACCGCACTTCTGATCAGCCTGTTTATCGGAAAAAAAATCATCAAATGGTTGCAAAAAATGCAGCTCAAAGAAGTAATTCGTGATGATATTGGCCTGCAAACACATCTTGCAAAAGCCGATACACCAACAATGGGTGGTGTAATCATCATATTGGCCACGGTTATTCCTGCCCTTTTATGGATGCGAATGGACAGTATCTACACCTGGATGATTGTATTTGTTGTGATAGTTTTGGGCGGTGTTGGTTTTATTGATGACTACATCAAAGTTGTTCAAAAAGACAAATCGGGGCTCCACGGATGGTTTAAAATTATCGGGCAGGTTCTTGTGGGTGTGGTAATTGGTATTACTCTCTATTTCTGGCCGGCATTTCAGGAGTATAACACATTAACCACAGTGCCTTTTCTGAAAGATGTAAATATCGACTATGCCATTTTTGGAGAGTCAACAGGCTGGTTGATCTATATTCCGGTTGTAATTTTTATCATCACCGCTGTAAGTAACGCAGCGAATCTTACGGATGGTCTCGATGGACTACTTTCAGGAACATCAGCTATTGCAGGAATCATCCTCGGAATTTTCGCGTATGTATCCGGCCGTGTGGATTTCTCATCGTTTTTGAACATTATGTATCTGCCCGGATCCGGTGAGCTTACAATTTTTGCAGCTTCACTTGTAGGAGCATGCCTCGGTTTTTTATGGTATAACTCCTACCCAGCCTCGGTATTTATGGGTGATACAGGTTCACTTGCACTTGGCGGTGCCCTTGGCGCCTTTGCCGTGATGATTCACAAAGAGCTTCTATTACCAATTATCTGCGGTATTTTCTTCGTTGAAACCGTTTCTGTAATTATTCAAACAACTTGGTTTAAATACACCAAAAGAAAATATGGTGAGGGACGGCGAGTATTTTTGATGACCCCCATCCATCACCATTTTGAAAAACAGGGCTGGCCCGAATCAAAAATTGTAGTTCGCTTCTGGATTATTGCAATTCTACTTGGAATTATTAGCCTCTTAACCCTGAAACTGCGATGAGAAACCTCGATGGAAAACATATCGTAGTTGCCGGTGCTGCCCGAAGCGGAGTAGCTGCTGCACTTCTTCTAAAGCGAAAAGGAGCGGTTCCTTTTGTGTCGGATTCTGGCGAAATAAATCCCGATTCTATTGAAAAGCTAAAAACAGAAGGCATCAGCTTTGAGCAAAATCAGCACTCGGAAAAAGCACTGAATGGTGAGTTTTTAGTGTTGAGTCCCGGTGTTCCGTCAACATCAAAAATTGCTGAATTCTATCGAATAGAAGGAAAAGATATTTACTCGGAAATTGAGCTGGCAAGCTGGTTTTGCAGCTCACCCATAATCGCTGTTACAGGCAGTAACGGAAAAACATCGGTTGCAAGCTGGCTTACCCACATGTGGAGACAATCTGGGCAAAATCCCATTCTTGCCGGTAATATAGGCACTGCGTTTTCTGAACAGGTTGAACACACCATGCCCGAAGAAACAGCCATTCTTGAGGTAAGCAGTTTCCAGCTGGATCATATCGATACATTCCACCCAAAAGTCAGCCTGATATTGAATATCACACCGGATCATTTAGACAGGTATGACAATGATTTTAATAAATATGCAGCATCAAAACTGAATATCACCAAAAACCAGACGGCATCAGATTGGTTTATATACAATAATGACGACCCTCTACTTTCTGACCATGCATTAAAGCTGGCAACAAGAGAGAATGCACCTCAGATGCTCGCTTTTTCAAGCAGCAGTGAGGTAGTGAACGGAGCATTTGTTCGCAACGGCAACCTGATTCTAAAAATCAACAATAAAGAAGAAGAACTCATGCAAATTGGCGAAATCGGACTACTCGGACAGCATAATCTCCAAAACGGGATGGCTACTGCACTTGCTGCACGTGCATCGGAAATTAAGAATGAATTTATAAGTGAAAGCCTAAAAACGTTTGAGGGTGTAACACATCGGCTCGAGCATGTTCGCACCTACAAGGGTGTGCGCTATGTTAATGACAGTAAAGCCACCAATGTAAACGCTGTTTGGTTTGCTCTCAGAAGCTTCAACATGCCCATCGTCCTAATTCTTGGCGGACGCGACAAGGGCAATGATTATACACAACTGGAGAAAGAGCTTCGTGATAAAGTACATACCGTTGTTGCAATAGGCGAAGCCAGAGAAAAAATTAAACAGCAGATTGGAAACAGTGTACCGCATCTGGTTGAGGCAGAGAGCATGAAAGCTGCTGTAAAATCTGCCAAAAAAGTTGCCAAACGTGGTGAAGTTGTTCTTCTTAGCCCGGCATGCTCTTCATTCGATATGTTTGATAATTATGAAGATCGCGGTAATCAGTTTAAGCAAGCAGTTCTTGACCTTTAAAATAGCATAGAGTAGAAAAAACATTGCACTACACCACACCAAATAGCAAAGTAGGCGCCATATTCGAGACCACTCAGGATGAACTCGAGGTGCCAAAATATGGAAGCGATCAGATTCTGTTTGTCTCCATTATTATGCTGATGATATTTGGTATTCTGGCAGTGTTCTCATCCATTGCTTTTTTTGCACAAACACATGAAACCACTGCAGGAAAACTTGTTACAGGCCATGTTATTAAACTTGGAATCGCCTTTTTGGTGATGGTTTTCGTCTCAAAAATCAACTACAGTGTGCTGGCAAGATTCAGCCGTGTGGGCATGCTGATCAGCTGGATACTGCTTGTAGCTGTAATCTTTTACGGTGATTTTCATTTCGGTGCACGCCGATCGCTTTCACTCGGTATCATTTCATTCCAGCCCTCATCACTTGCAGCGATTACTCTCATTATCCATGTAGCCGTTCTTCTGCATGAAAAACAAGAGTATATCAAGAGTTTCCAACGGTCATTTATGCCGATAATGTTCTGGATTGTGGTTACCTGTGCGCTTATTGCAGTTGAAGATTTTAGCAGTGCAGCCGTTCTGATGGGTATCACCGTTCTTATGATGTTTGTGGGTCGAATCAGTGCTCCGCAACTTCTAGGCTTAGTGCTGATCGGCATTATTGGTGGTGCAGCTTTTATATCCTCCTCGGCCGAACGGCACAGCCGCATCACAAACTATGTCACTCAAATAACCAATATCAACAATTCGCATTTTGAGTCGGGCAGTGGCTACCAGGCACAGCAGGCACATATTGCCATTGCCCAGGGGCAGCTCTTCGGTGTAGGGGTTGGTAAAAGCACACAACGCGATTTTCTGCCAGCTCCCTATAACGATTTTATTTTTGCCATCATCGCAGAAGAGTACGGCCTTGTAGGTTCGGCTGCTGTTATACTTGTTTTTACAATAATTATGATCCGCGGGATAGCCTCTGTGGCACGCCATGCACCCGATGTATTGGGTACACTGATGGCTCTTGGCGCCACACTAATGATAACCCTCTATGGATTTGTAAACGCTGCCGTAGCCACTGGTCTGTTTCCGGTTACCGGTCTGCCGATGCCATTTATTAGTTATGGAGGTACGAGCATGCTTTTTGCAGGTCTTTTAATGGGCATCTTGCTCAATATTTCACGATTCAACCAGAATCAGAACGTAAGATTTTATAACGGATGATCGCAACCGTAGCAAAGGACATATCATCTACAGACACCCTCACCGCTGCCATGAGTCCCCCAAGGATTGTCATGGCGGCCGGTGGTACGGGTGGGCATGTATATCCTGCCATCGCTATTGCAGATGCCCTTGTGAAGAAGTATCCGGAAGCAAAAGTGCTTTTTGTTGGAACCCGAGACAGGATGGAGTGGCAAACTGTACCAAAATATGGATATGAGATAAAAAGCGTCTGGATAAGTGGATTTCACCGAAGGTTAACCTTTCAAAACCTCATTTTCCCACTTAAACTTATTGTTAGTGTTATTCAGAGCCTTTTCATTCTGCGATCATTCAAACCGGACATGGTAATTGCCTGCGGTGGCTTTGCATCCGGTCCGATTGGCTGGGTTGCCGTAAAACTTGGCATACCTTTAATTCTGCAAGAACAGAACAGCTTTCCCGGTGTTACAAACCGTATGCTTGCAAAACATGCAGAAAAAATATTTACAGCGTTTATTGATGCTGACAGATTTTTACCCAAAGAGAAAGTTCACCTAACCGGCAACCCGGTTCGAAATATCCTTAAAAAAACGGATCGGGATGCTGCTCTCCGCTTATACTCCTTTCACTCAGACAGACCGGTTCTGCTGGTGATGGGAGGCAGTGGCGGTGCGCTTGCACTTAACGAGGTGATGATCAAAGAAATTGAAGTACTTCACAACAGCTTTGGATTACAAATTATCTGGCAATGCGGTGAGAAATATCTCAAAGGAATTGAAAGCCGGATAGATCTCTCAGTTTTTCCGAATTTGCGGCTCACAGCATTTATTGATGATATGTCTGCTGCGTATGGATGTTCAAATCTTGTGGTAACTCGCGCAGGTGCCGGTACATGCAGTGAACTGATGACTGTTGGCCTGCCGGCGGTATTGGTACCCTCACCAAATGTAGCAGGTAACCATCAGGAAAAAAATGCCCGGTCTCTTGTAGATGCCGGTGCTGCAATACTTCTTAAGGAAGAAAACATTGGAAAAGATTTCTCAGATACAATACAAGCATACATTAAGGATGAGGAGAAATTACAGGTCATGTCTGAAGCGATGTTATCGCTTGCAAGACCGGATGCTGCAAATAGAATAGCCGATGAAATTTCAATTTATCTGAAGCAAAAGAAGTGATGAATAAACAGATACAAACACAACCTGTTTTTGGCCGTACCAAGCACATCCACATGGTGGGTATTGGCGGTATTGGTATGAGCGGAATGGCTGAAATACTTCTTCTTCGGGGTTATAGAGTCTCCGGGTCAGATAATAGTGTATCAGAAACAACAAACAGGCTTAAGAAGCTTGGAGCCACAATTTATAAGGGACATTCCGCATCAAATATTGAAGGTGCAGATGTTGTAGTTTACACAAGTGCCGTGAAAGCTGAAGATAATGAAGAGACACGTGAAGCTATAGCTCGTCAAATTCCGGTGATAAAACGCTCTGAAATGCTTGCAGAGTTGATGCGGATGAAATACGGAATTGGTATAGCAGGTACACACGGAAAAACCACAACAACCACAATGGCAGGGCATGTTGTGCAGGATGGAAGTTTTGACCCAACTATTATTGTGGGTGGCCGTGTTCACAGTTTTGACAAAACCAATGCAGTTGTAGGCAAGGGTGATATCATCATCGTGGAAGCTGATGAATACGACCGCACATTCCTGAGCCTCTCCCCTTCCATGGCAATCATCACAAATATTGAAGCCGAGCATCTTGACATCTACAAAGATCTTGATGATGTAAAAGATGCGTTTGTACAGTTTGCAAATAAAGTGCCCTTTTACGGTGCCGTAATTGTATGCCTAGACGATCCTGAGGTTCGAAGTATTCTTCCCCGGATAAAACGCCGAACCATCAGTTACGGATACAATCCTCAGGCACAGGTTCGGGCTACCAATATTTCCCAGGAATCCTTCAATAGTACATTTACAGTAATCTTTGAAAAAGAGGATCTGGGAGAAATTAAACTGATGGCTCCGGGTGATCACAACATAAAAAATGCACTTGCATCGGTTGCAGTAGGGATTGAACTGGGAATTCCTTTTAAAAAGATCAAATCCGGGCTTGAACGCTTCTCAGGAGTATTCAGAAGATTTCAGCACAAACTCAATACTGAGGAGTTAATTGTTATTGATGATTACGCTCATCATCCCACAGAAGTACAGGCAACTATCCAGGCAGCCCGAAAAGGCTGGCCAGCACGCAGAATTGTAGCCGTTTTTCAGCCCCACCTCTATTCACGTACAGAGCAAATGTATAAAGAATTTGGCCTCTCCTTTTTCGATGCTGAGGTGCTTGTGATTACAGATATTTATCCTTCGCGTGAAAAACCGATTGAGGGTGTAACCGGTGAATTGATTGCAGATACTGCAAAAAATTATGGCCATAAACATGTGATTTATGTAAAGGAAAAATCCGAATTACCTGAAAAACTGAAAGAAATTACAAAAGGCGGGGATATCGTGATAACCATGGGTGCCGGTGATATTTATCGCTATGGTGAAAAATTTGTGGAATTAACACGCAATAATTAGAAACAGAGTTGAAGAAGAAAAAATCAAATAAGAACCCGAAGAATAACATGCAAAGATGGAGCTCTCTGTTCTGGCTGTTTCTATCCGTTGCACTGATTGGTGCAGGGGTGTATGCGGGTATCTATTTGGAAAAAAATACTGTGATACAGGAAGTACGCTTTCAGGGAAATTCATTTACGGATGACTCTACTCTTGCTGCGGCTATAGAATCACCCGTGGGCATGCTTGCGGATAGTGTGCACTACGGTAGCCTTGCTGAAAGCCTGAAAGAAGTGCCTTATGTGAAAGATGTTTCCATGAATATGAACATTCGCGGAACACTTACTTTCACTGTGGAAGAACGGGACCCTATTGCCATGCTTATTGATGGTACCCGAAGAATCTATGTGGGAGAAGGCGGGGTAAAACTTCCAATTATTCAGGGAAATATTCAGAATGTGCCGCTTCTATATGGGTTTTCTGTAAGCTCTGCCGGTGATACCCTTTCATCAGATAATTTCAGGCAGATTGAGGCATTTCTTACCGAAGCAAAAACAAACAGGGTAGGTTGGATCACCATCAGTGAAGTAGCGTGGAGCGAACGTGAAGGTGTAATTGCACTGACCTATGAAAACGGCGTTAAATTGATTTTTGGCCGGGATAATTTTCGGGAGAAACTACAGAATTGGGAAGCTTTTTACACCAATGTTGTAGCCGGTAAAGGTATACATCAGTTCAACAGTGTGGACTTACGCTTCGAAGGCCAGGTGGTAACTCAACAAATTTAAAACTCTACATTTAGCAATCAAAAACAGCAGGAAGATTTATGGAACATGAAAATGAACGCATCGTCGTAGGACTTGATATCGGAACCACAAAAGTTTGTGCAGTGGTGGCATCTATCAATCAGCAAGATCGCATTCATATTCTTGGAGTGGGCAGGGCACCAAGTGAAGGCTTAAACCGCGGTGTGGTTGTAAACATCGATAAAACAGTCAATGCCATTAAAACGGCTATTCAACAAGCTGAACTGGCCTCCGGAATTGAAGTTAATTCGGTAAATGTAGGTATTGCGGGTGACCATATCCGAAGTATTCGAAGTAAAGGTGTCATCACCATCAACAATAAGGAGAAAGAAATTACAGTGCAGGATGTGGAGCGCATCCTGAAAGATTGCCAGCAGATTATGCTCCCGCCTGATCAGCAGATAATTCACGTGATACCACAGGAGTTTGTGGTTGACGGCCAGGATGGTATTAGCGACCCGGTTGGAATGAGCGGTATGCGAATGGAAGCTGAAGTTCACATTATTACCGGGTTGGTTTCTGCTGCAAAAAATCTTTACCGGTGTGTGGAACGGGCAGGCTACCAGGTAGCTGATATTATCCTCGAACCCCTTGCATCGAGCTATGCCGTGCTGGATGATGAAGAGAAAGAAGCCGGTGTAATTCTGGTGGATATTGGCGGTGGCACTACCGATCTGGCTGTTTTTCAGGATAACACAATCCGGCACATTGCGGTAATTGCTGTTGCCGGGAAAAAAGTAACCGATGATATCAAAGTTGGACTAAGTGTTCTTGATGATCA
>SLGA01000231.1 GCA_007123985.1 Balneolaceae bacterium
ATTGAACACTTCGCCGGCGATTTCCCACTTTGGCTGGCTCCGGTTCAATTTACAATCCTCCCTATATCGGATGATTTCAACGATTATGCCAATGTATGTGCGGAAAAACTGAACTCTATCGGCGCCAGATTTGAAGTAGACTCCCGCTCTGAAAAAATTGGGGCTAAAATTCGTGATGCTGAAAATCGAAAGATTCCATATATGTTTATTGTAGGTGAACGCGAACAAGATGAAAGCACGGTTTCAGTTCGGCGGCATAAGCATGGAGATATTGGAACGTTTCCATTCGATGAATTTTTAAGTAAGGTGAAGGAGGAGATTGATTCCATGGAATTGCCTCCAAAAAGTAAAAAGTGAATCAGGTGCAATTTTATTTACTCAGATTCCAAAAAAAGATTATTTTAAGTCTAAACAACAACAAAACGCAGAGGTAACTTATCGCAAAACGACGCACACCCATTAGAAGAAGAAATGATGATCGCCCTAAAGTTAACGACGAGATCAGGTCATCACGAGTCAGACTCATCCGACCGGATGAAGAACACGAAATTGTATCTATAGACAGAGCACTTGAAATAGCCGAACAGTTCAGAATGGATCTTGTTGAAGTAGCCCCGGATGCAAATCCTCCGGTTTGTAAGATTATTGACTTCGGTAAATTCATGTACGAAAAGAAGAAAAAAGAGAAAGAGGCGAAGAAGAAACAGCATGTAATTCAGGTTAAAGAGCTGCGATTCAGGCCAACTACGGACGATCATGATCTTGAATTTAAAACCCGCCATGCACGTGAATTTCTTACCGGTGGTGATAAAGTAAAAGCTACCGTACAGTTCAGGGGACGTGATATGCTCTATACTGAGCAGGGGGAAAAATTGCTAAATGAACTTGCCGAATCACTGGATGATGTAAGTAAAATCGAATCCAGACCAACAATGGAAGGCAGGCGAATGATCATGATTTTATCTCCGGCCAAAAATTAAAGATCTGCTTTTAATACATTATTTTACTCCTTATCTTACTAGTCTTTAATTTTTCAGATAAAAGAGCGAATTATGCCCAAAATGAAAACGAAGAGTGGTGCTAAAAAGCGTTTCAGAGTTACCGGTTCCGGTAAAATTAAACGCAAAAAAGCATTTAAAAGCCACATTCTTACTAAGAAGTCCAGCAAACGGAAACGAAATTTAACGCAAACCACACTGGTTAACGACGCTGATGTGAAAGCTGTTAAAAAAATGCTTCCTTATAGCTGATACATTTAATTATTAATCTCTAAACGTTCATACAAATGCCACGTTCAAGAAATCTGGTGGCTTCCCGTCGCCGTCGCCGCAAAATATTAAAGCAGGCGAAAGGCTACTGGGGCAGACGCAAAAACGTTTATACCGTTGCCAAAAATGCGGTTGAAAAAGGTCTTCAGTACCAATACCGCGACCGGAAAGCACGAAAACGCAACTTCCGAAGGCTATGGATTACTCGAATCAATGCTGCTGCTCGCCTCAATGGAACCACCTATGCTAAGTTAATCCATGGTTTGAAAGAGAACGAAATTGTAATCAACCGCAAAATGCTTGCAGAATTGGCTGTTCGGGATCCCGAAACATTCTCAGCAATTGTGAAAGAAGCAGTTAAGTAACTTTCTTACAATGAAATTATAAACCGGCAGCCATTCATTTGGTTTGCCGGTTTTTTTTTAACAATATTTTCGGTCAAATTCAGGTTTTCGCACGTTTTATTCTATTTGTGCATGCATGTTTAATTGCACAGGCCGTATATTCAAAGCTTCCATTCAGGCAACCTCAACATTAACTTTACTACCTACATCACACATTATCAGTTATGATTGAAAAAATCGACGAGATTAAAGCCTCTATTCAAAATTTCTCAATCGAAAGCGATGCCGATCTTGAGGCTTTTCGTCTGGAATTTCTATCTCGAAACGGAAAGATACAATCGATGTTCGGTTTGATGGGATCTGTTCCAAAAGAGCAGAAAGCTGCCGTTGGCAAGTCGATGAATGAAGTAAAAATACTTGCCCAGAACCGTTTTGATAAAGCAAAAGACAAACTGGCATCTGCTACCAAAAAAGTATTTGGTGCGCTCGATGATATCTCTCTACCCGTTGAACCTACGTACACGGGCTCCTTTCACCCGCTCACTCAGGCCCTTGATGAGATCAAACAGATTTTTCTTCGGTTAGGATTTAACATTGCAGACGGCCCTGAGCTTGAAGATGATTTTCACAACTTTACGGCACTCAATTTTCCGGCTGATCATCCCGCGCGTGATATGCAGGATACATTTTTCATTCGAAAAACTGATGATCCTGATACCGACGATCTCGTACTCAGAACTCACACCTCCCCTGTTCAAATCAGGCTGATGAAGAATCAAAAACCACCCGTTCGCTCCATAATGCCAGGACGAGTGTATAGAAACGAGGCTGTTACGGCAAAATCATACTTCCAGTTCAACCAGGTGGAAGGGCTCTATGTGGATGAAAAAGTAACCATGGGTGAACTGATCGAAACCCTGGTAATGTTTGCCCGGCTGATGTATGGAAGCGATGTGAAATACAAAGTGCGTCCCTCCTTTTTTCCGTTTACCGAACCCAGTATTGAAATGGACGTTTGGTGGGAAAATGAAAAAGGCGGGCAATGGCTCGAAATTCTCGGTGCGGGAATGGTAGATCCGAATGTATTTGATGCCGTTGGTGTAGATTCTGAAAAATACACCGGATTTGCATTCGGAATGGGCGTTGACCGCATTGCCATGCTCCGATACGGTATTGATGATATCCGGCTGCTTTACGACAACGATATCCGATTTCTCGAACAATTTAAATCCCAATGATTTGAAACATCTGCATGCTTCACATTTTGAAGAAGCTGCATAAAATGATTCTCCGTTTTTGATATGAAAATTTCGTACAACTGGTTACAAGAATACACAGATATTACATACACCCCTGCTGAAACTGCCGATAAACTTACGTTGCTCGGCCTTGAGGTTGAAGGTATTGAAGAGGTAGGCTCCGATTTTGAACATTTTGTGGTAGGCAAAGTTGTTGATGTGCGTCCGCACCCAAACGCAGATAAACTTCAGATTTGCAATGTAAACCTGGGCAAAGAACAGGTGCAGATTATCTGTGGTGCTAAAAATGTAGCCGGCGGCCAAAAGGTACCTGTAGCCAAAACCGGGGCAACCATCCCTGTACCGATAGAAGACGGCAGCTATTTAACTATTAAAAAAGCGAAGCTGCGTGGTGAGGTATCCAATGGAATGATCTGTTCAGAATCGGAGCTTGGGCTCAGTAGCGATCATTCAGGTATTATGGTTCTTGATGAATCACTGGAAACTGGCACTCCACTAAAAGATGTGCTGCAATCTGAAAAAGACTCTGTTTTTGAAATAGGCCTCACTCCAAACCGGCCCGATGCTGCCTGCCACATTGGTGTTGCCAGAGATTTAACTGCTGTAACCGGAACTGAATTAAAAAATCCTTATAAGGATGTAAAAACTTCATCCAGGTCTATTGATGATGAAATTACAATCACAATTGAGGACAGGGAAAAATGCCATCGCTACGTGGGATTGATCGTTGAGAACGTTACTGTGGGTGAATCACCTGCATGGCTAAAAAACAGACTTAAAGC
>SLGA01000138.1 GCA_007123985.1 Balneolaceae bacterium
AGAGCTCTTCTGTGGATATGATTTTATGTGATGGAGGGCTTCATTTATTGCCATATCCTGATGGGCAAAAAAAACTTATCAATGAAATCAAAAGGGTTCTTCGTCCGGGCGGAATCTTTCTGCTGAGATTATTTTTGCCGCCTGAAAAAGAACAATCATTGGAAAGCGTAATCAGCAATTTATTGGAAGGTAAAATAGCTAACCTCAATGAACTTAAATTACATCTATGGGCGGCACTTCAGGAAAATAAAAGAAAGGGTGTGAATCTTCATGAGGTATGGTCGGCTGTTCATAAGATTGCACCAGACTTACATACTTTTTCTTCTAAAATGAACTGGCCGGTTGAACATCTACAGGTTTTAAACACCTACAAACAAAGTGATAAACAGTACTATATGATTGATAAAAATGATGTAATAACAATGTTCACTGATGCTCCAGGTGGTTTTAAGATAAATTCTATTCAATCTCCTGCATACAGGTTAGGTGATAGGTGTCCAACGGTTACATTTGAACGTCTTCAGTCATAAAAACTATCGGAGTTCATGAATGAGTATGAAAAGAAAAGTATTATTACTTTATGGTGGGTGGGAAGGACATACTCCGGAACAATTTGCCGATTATGCGGAATCTGAACTTTTGCAAGGATTTGATGTTGTCCGATCGCAGGATCTGGGCATGCTTGAAATAAATACTCTCAGAAAGTTTGACCTTTTCGTGCCCATTTGGACATTTGATAGCTTATCATTACAACAGGAAACTGATTTATTGGATGCAGTTGCATCGGGAATGGGAATGGTGGCATGGCACGGCAATACAAGTGCATTTCTGGGAAATCGTCCGCACAAAATGATGCTTGGCGGGAAATTTGTTGCTCATCCCGGTGGTGATTCTACTAAGTATACTGTGAATTTTGAGAGCGATGAACCCCTTGTAGAAAAACTGAACGACTTTAGTATTGTATCTGAACAATATTATTTACTGGTAGATCCAGCTGTAAATGTGTTGGCCACCACTGTAATTGATGGTGGTGAATATCCTTGGTTGAAAGGTGTAAAAATGCCGGTGGCATGGAAGCGAATGTGGGGTGAAGGCAGGGTATTTTATTGTGCAATTGGGCATACTCTTGCAGATTTAAGAATACCTGCTGTCAATACATTGTTAAAAAGAGCAGTGATGTGGGCTTCAGAAAAGAATATACCTTCAGGTAACTAAACCGGTTCAGCTTCAATAATGCTGAATGTATATCCGGCTGGCAGAATCTTAATGATTTTGAACCCTGTTTCTTCAAGTAGCTCTCTGTATTCCAACTCCGTTCTTTCACCGGCTCCATGGGCTATAAGCATAGTAAGATCACTGCGAGCTAAAGATTGATGCCGAATCGATTCAGAAAACTGATCAGGAAGGATTTGTTCAATAATCAGAAGTGTACTACTCTGATTCATAACTTTCCAGCAGTTTTCAAGTAGGTTTAGGCATTTTTCCCGGTTCCAGTCGTGCAAAACACTTTTAAGAATGTAAGCATCTGCATTATCAGGTAAAGATTTAAAAAAATCTCCTTTTACGAATTCACATCGGGACGTTAAATTTTCATTTCTAAATCGTTTTTTTGCTTCTTCTACAGTGCTGGAGAGATCAAAAAGAAGTCCGCTACAATCATTATTTTTCTTTAAGATAGCAATAAGCAATTCGCCGAATCCGCCACCAATATCAGCAATTATTTTATGCTTAGAAAAATCATAAGAATTGATGATGTCTTTTGCAGCCATCCTAGTAAGTTCAACCAAAGCTGAATTAAATACTTTAGCCTGCTCAGGGTTATTCTCAAGATGTTTAAAGCCACTTTTTCCTGTTAGATGTTCTCTTGAACTATTTCCTGTTCTTACACTGTAGAGTAAATTTCCCCAAGGCTCCCACAGATTAGACCCCCACCAGATTATCCAAGACCGCAGGGAATCGGGTGAATTTTCAGTGAGCAGTAAGCCCATTTCCGTATAAGTGAATGTATCTTGATCTGTTTTTCTGCAAAGACCCATTGCAATTAAGGCATTTAGTAATTTGGTTAACGCCTTTTTATCTGTCTGTAGGTTGTTTGAAAGCTCAGATATTGTTTTTGGACCTTCAAGAAGTAAATCCGGGATATTTAGCTCAGCTGCAACGTAAGCAGCCTGGGCCATCCAGCTACCGGTAACAGATGAGAGAAGTTTATGACGTAAATCTTGGTTGTTAGAATTTGTGTGATTATCAGGATTCATTATTTTAGAAAAATATTTTTCATTCAAATATTATTGATCAAAATAACTATACAAGCCTTCTGCACGATATCGTCGTGATTGTTTGAGTGAATTCTCTTTCCCCAAATTTGCAGAATAACCAATGGTTTTATTGGCATCGAGGAGAAAAAACTCTCCGTTTAACACCACATAGTCAAACTTTCCGTAGTCAAAATTAAGCTGTTGTCTGTACTTTTCAACATCTGGATGAGGTTTGGATACATATTCTGTAACCTCTGTGGTATTACCTTTCACAATTGGAGATCTGCTTTTTAATCGTACACAATGTTTACGGTCGCCCAAAAAAGAAACCATTCGAACGCAATAATAATCCCCGTCTATTTCAGGGATAAATTTTTCGACAACCAGCCCCTGATGATTAAAGCAATGACGGGGAACTTTGTTCAGGTTATCATACACTTTATAATCATCAGGTGATTGAGGTCTTTTGAAAAGTATTTGTAACTTAAATTTATCTATGTATCGGTAAAACAACTTTTTCATTTTCCCCTTGTATCCTTCACGAATAAGTTCAGGTATTCCTGCACAGTTTTGGTTCGTTTTAACGATTACAGGTCCTTCCCAATTATCGTTTTGCTTTAACAAATTACTGCTGATAGTTGATTTCCGTATATCCTTAACATTTCCGTTTAGAACTATTGGATATTGTTTTGCAAATTCCAGGTAAGAATCCGGGACAATTGTCAAATCAACGTGGACAATCAGAAGATCGGCAGGGATGAATTTTTTGACCCCAAAAATGAAAAGTACTTCATGTCCGTCCTCACGCCAAAATTCACAAAGGTAAGTTATAAGACTCGCCTGTAATGTCTTTTTCGTGTCGTTTTTGTGAAAAAGTATGGCAATACGCTTTGAAGACATTGGTTCAAATCGGGTGATGATTTATTGGAATCGAAACCTATTTATAAACCATCAAGATATAAACCTGAATGTTAAAAAAGTCACCATATAGAATTTTTCTTTTTATGGTGATATAGATTGGCAAAAGTAGAATTTATAGAAAGTTAAATTGTATCGAATGTTACTCAAAGCAGGATAATTGAAACATCCTTAAGCCATAGTTTCAGGCAAAGACTGCATTTTATTTGACCAATTTTTAGGACAGGCCGAGACATCAGCATACTCAAGAAGTTCTTGTACAAGTGTATCAATATCAGCGATATCTTGTATGGTTATAACTCTTGGATCATCCAGCCATTCCTGCACACGCTTAACAAAGTTTTTGTTTACTCTTTTAATTACGTGCACACCCATTTCTTTGAGTGCGGCTGCGTTGCAAAGTTGCTCATACTGATTTCTAATAGGTATCACCAGAAGCTTTTTCCCCAGATACATGGTCTCAGCACAGGTTTC
>SLGA01000104.1 GCA_007123985.1 Balneolaceae bacterium
ATAAACGACGGCGAGGCGGTAATCACTAATCGTATATTTCCGGATCCTGACAGCCAGGGAATTTTGATGTTTGCTGAGGGTGGAAATGCAACTATAAATAACCTGGATTTCTGGACATTAAAGTCGATCTGGGGTAGTAAATAAACAAATCAATAAAAAAAGCCACTCCAAACAGAGTTTGAAGTGGCTTTAAACGAAACGAGTGCGAACCTGTTAATCAGGTAGGTTATAATTTACATCTGTTCTGTAGTAACCCATCAGATGCTCTGCAAAATAATCCCACAGCATTCGTTCGAAATAGGCGGTATATCGGCCAAAACCGTGACGCGCTTCGGGGAAAATCATCATGTCGAACCGTTTGCCCTCTCGGATCAGTGCATCGGCAATTCGATAGGTGTTTGCGGGATGCACGTTGTTATCCATCTCACCATGAACCAGCAGAAGGCGTCCCTGCAGATTGCCCGCAAGCTCTGCATTTGATGGAATGCGCGAACTGAAGGTTGTTTTCTCTTCTTCAACTTCCTCGCCATCTTCATTTTCTACCGTAACGGTTTCCGTTTTGGCTGTAACACCATGATGCACTTCACTCCACCAGATGTTATAGATATTATTATCGTGGTTTCCGGCTGATGAAACAGCAACTTTAAAGAACTCGGGATAGGTGAGGAGTGCTGCTGTACTCATAAATCCTCCTCCTGAGTGGCCATAGATCCCTACTTTGTCCAGATCGATGTAGGAACGACGGGCAGCAAGTTGTTCGATGCCATAGCGATTATCAGCAAGTGCGTAATCGCGAAGATTGTCGTGCCCGTAATTGTGATACCACTTATCACGCAGCGGACTTCCACCGCGATTCCCCATGGCAACTACTACAAATCCAACCTGTGCAAGAGAGTGTGCACGGGCTGCGGTACCTCCTATTGAAAAACTTCGGGGATAAGGTTCTACCTGAGGGCCCGGGTACACGTACGAAATAATCGGATACTTTTTATCCGGATCGAAATCGGCCGGTTTCCACATTACACCGTAAAGATCAGTTACTCCGTCTTTAGCTTTTACCGAGAAGTTTTCAGGCAGATTATAACCTGCTTCATTTAAACGGGTTAAATCTGTTTCTTCCAGAACCATGAGTTCCTGCCCATCTTTATCACGCAGTACGGATCGGGTTGGCATATCGGGGCGGGAATAGTTCTGAACAAAATAATTTCTGGAATCACTCATTCTGATGTTGTGATTGGCATCCTCCGGTGTGATAAGCCTTTGGCGCGATCCATCGAACCTAACACTATAATAGTGTGAGTAGAACGGGTTTCTTCCATCTTCTTTTCCAAATCCTTCGTAATAAATGGTGGATGCTGTTGTGTCGATAGCGGCAATATCGCCAACCATAAAGAATCCGTCGGTGATGCGATTTTGAAGGGTGCCTTCACTGTCGTAGCGATAAAGCTGCCCCCAACCTGTTCGTTCACTCCACCAGATATACTCTTCACCCTCGTTGATAATTCCGAGCTGGGCATAGCGTGTGTTGAAATAAGGTTCACTTTTTTCTGACCAAAGTACCTCAGCTTCTCCAGTTGTGGTATTGGCCTTTACTACATCTACTTCATCCCAGGTTCTTGTACGCCGAAGAATCCAGAGGTAGTCAGATTTTTCGGATGTAAAAATACCACCGCCGCTAAAGTAAGCACCACCCAAAGACTGGTCGGGCCATTTGTCTGTATCGAGACGAACATGTTCTTTGGTTTCCATATCAAACACAAGAATTTCGTCCTGATAGTGATTGTCTTCACCCGGCATATTGTATTTGTAGGTTTCAAGTTCGGGGCGTGGATTTGCCACGGTGTTGATTACCCAAAGTTCATCCACATCGCGCCAATCCTGGCGTTTTACATATAGTTTTTTTGAATCTTCAAACCAGTTAGCGCGAGATCGTAACCGTTCGGTTGATGTTGTATCCCCATGATTTTGCTGAAAGCTGTACCATCGCTCCCCATCTTCTGTGAGGCGAATTTCTGTACTGTCGGGATCATCGGTTCTCATAACATAGAGATCGTGTTCGCGGGCAAATGCAATCCAGGTGCTGTCTGGCGAGTAGGTTGCCCACGGTTCGCGTTCCTCATATTCAAGTGAGTCGCCTTTTACGAGTTCATCCCGATCGATGTAGTACTTGAATTCGATACTATCTACATGGAAAGAGAACAGCTGGCGGTCGGTATCGTAATCGAAACCCCGCAGGTCGAGATCATTTGCATTAAAACCGCGATTGAATGCTTCCGATAGTTCGGCTGCCATTCGTTGTACATCAAAAAGCGGGCGGGATGTTTGCCGGGCAGCATCCACAAAGGTCCAGCGTTTTCTGTCGCCATCCTGCCATTCATACCAGAAGCGGTCTTCGTCTTCAATCCAGTTGGCACCCAGAAAGGTGCTGCCAGTCATGTTTTGCATGTTGCTTCCTGTAAAGCGTTCGGCAAGTTCAAAGTTGGGCTCTTGCTGGGCAGTTGCACTTTCCGTTATGGAAAGTGATGCAAAAAACAGCCCCGCGGCCAGAAGGGTAATCGTATATAATCTCATAGAAATGTTTTTGGTTTTGGTTAAGGACGGGCAATATCTAAAAGAAAACAGAGAGAAGCAGGGCTTTTACAAATTTTATGAGGTATAGAAATCCTGTTGTCTCTTAGAATGGCTTAACCCGAGCGCGATTTTATAGGAGGGAGAATTTGTACGATGCTGTTTTAGCCGTAATCAGAGAGTGCTTTTTATCTCTTCGTAGTACTCTTCGTAGATGGTTACAATTTTGTCGAGCTCGAAAGTTTCAGCACGTTTTCTTGCGGCTGAAGCCATTTTATTATGCAGTTTTTCATTCTTTAAAATTTTTGTGGCGCAGCTTCCAAGGCACTCAATATCGCCAAGTTCGCACAAATATCCGGTTTCTCCGTGAATGTTTACCTCTGGAAGGCCGCCAATGTTAGAGCTGATTACCGGAACACTGCAGCTCATCGCCTCAAGGGCTGCAAGGCCAAACGTTTCACTGCCGGATGGAATCATAAACAGATCAGATACGGAAAGTACTTCCTCAACCTGATCTTGTTTTCCTAAAAACCGAACATGATTGCACATATTAAGTTCGCGGCATTTTTCCTCCGCTTTAGAGCGCTCAGGCCCGTCACCTACCATTAGCAGTTTGGCTTTCACCCCATTTTTCAGGATTTGATCGAACGCGGCGACAACATCTGTTACTCGTTTTACCTCACGGAAGTTGGACACGTGTGTAACAATCTTTTCTCCCTCGGGACATATTGCCTTTTTGAAATGCTCTTTTTTAGATTTTTTGAAGCGTTCCAGATCAATAAAGTTGGGGATTACTTTTATATCCTTTTTGATATCAAACAACCGATAGGTTTCATTTTTCAGATACTCGGAAACGGCGGTTACACCATCACTCTGGTTAATGGAGAAATCAACTACCTGTTTATAGGTGGGGTCGCTTCCGATCAGCGTGATATCGGTTCCGTGCAGTGTTGTGATTACAGGCACGTTTGCGGCCTTACTTCCTAAAATCTGCTTGGCAAGATAGGCGCTTGTTGCGTGTGGAATTGCGTAGTGAACATGCAGAACTTCAAGCTTGGCAAACTGAAT
>SLGA01000300.1 GCA_007123985.1 Balneolaceae bacterium
TCGTACGGCGGGAACTCAAAAAGCGGGTATGTGCTCAGGTCAACTTCATGATAGGTGATATCCGTTCGAAAT
The DNA here is from genome assembly GCA_007123985.1 of Balneolaceae bacterium. Classification (GTDB taxonomy): domain Bacteria; phylum Bacteroidota; class Rhodothermia; order Balneolales; family Balneolaceae; genus Rhodohalobacter. The sequence continues at coordinate 73 of SLGA01000300.1, forward strand.
GAATCGAGGCGGGCCGGCTGCGCATAGCTGATGATGTGCAAATTATGCCCCCGGTTTGCAAGGCCTTTGGCAAGTTCGGTGGCTACAACACCACTGCCGCCAAATGTTGGATAGCAGACGATTCCGATATTCATAAAGCGTTTATTTCAATGTGAAAAGTGAGTAAATGGGCGCTTAATTCATGCATTGTAAAGTTACGGAATATTTAACGCTAATAATTAGCGAAATGTTCAATGTTGAAGCGACTTGTTTGATCCGGTTTTTACAAAACTTTTGCGATTACGGTTACCATTGAACGAAAGCCGCTCCTTACACAATAATTTTTGTTTTGAGTGATATGATTTAGAAAACTATTCCGCATTTATCTGTATGAACAGCAATTAAATAGAGAAAAATGAAAGAGGAATATCAAAAAAGAGAATGGTTCAGTATTGTCTGTGGAAAGATCGGGAATGGGTCAATATTGGTGGTAATTGGTATCACACTACTGTTTGGTATGGTAGCCGAGTTAACTGCACAAGCTCAAGACCCGCCATCAGAGGTGTTGCAAGGGCTTGATCTGCCCGGGGATTTACCCACCATGTGGCAGGCAGCAAATATTCGCCTTGAAAGGGGTGAATTCGATATGCTCATGCACCTGTCCAAATGATACAGAGAATGCAAAGGCGCTGGAATGAAGATAAAGTAATGGAAGCAGCTCTGCATAATCACAATGGGTGGGAAAACATTCGAAGTACGGCAATTGGTGAGGTTTACTATATTCAGCCCCGCAGCGGTATGATGAGGCAGGTAGTTGTAAAAGAAGAGAAGTCTGAAACGGAAGGAATGAGGCGCTGGGTGTTTTATCAGTATGAAGATCTGTCTGAACTGGGTATGGATGATTTTTTCATCCCGAGAGTAGCCTTTGAAAAAGCGCTGGATGGCACATCTGCAACTTTCATCAGGCTCGATCCGGACGGGCAAACCGGTCTGGGCCAATTTGGAAAAAGTGGCTGGAGTATGGAAAATGGCCGCATGGTATTCCGGATATACACTGTGCCGGATTCAGATAACAGTTCGGCCATTTTCAGCTTTGAAGATGAAGGTGATACGGTTATCAGCAGAACGTATACCACGGGCCAAAAAATGACCGGGGAGCTTCGTTACAGTAAAAGCAACGGTGCCGGAAGCTTTATGGCACCCGGCCAAAATGATGATCTGCCCATTTGCTGGGACTCATCCATGAATAACAGAGAGTGCTGAAGTCTGCCGAAAAAGGAAACCGAAATGAAATTGAATGAATCGTCCTAGTTGTTCCAAATATCAGGGCCCATGCTTCTGTCTTCCCGTACAAGCGCCCTGATTTCTGCATTGGTTACACCACATCGTCCGTCGGACCATGCACGATTAAGAGCTCCTGTTGAGTTTCGCCAATGAGCCACATTTGTGCCGGCTGTAAACTGATGATTGCCGCATGGCGATGAATACTCTGCAGAATAGAAAGCTACATTGCTCTCTGCCCACCCAACGCTGTACATTCGGTTGTTTTCCACTTTAATGTTTATACCGCTTGCAATGCCGATACCCACCTGCCCCGGATTTACACCAACATTACCAATGGCTTCCTGGTAGCTTCCGGTGGCATCTGCCAGCATTATAAACGAACCGGAATTTGACTCGCTGTGGCCTCTTGCTCTGTTATGATTTACCTGAATCCAGCTATCCGGAGTTCCGTTTGACATGTAGATGTTGATCCAGTCCTCAAGCGGAGCCAGGCCGGTCTGTTCGGTATGCTCCATTACGTTTTGGCTGATCTGAATGCCGGCACCGTTGCATTTATCACATTGGAAGAAATTTCTTCCGGTGTTCAGCGCTCTGTTATCAGTAACCTGTAGCGGACCACTACTGTCTCGAAAGCGAATACCCGATGCAGCATTTTCGATGAATGAGTTTCTAACAACAATATTTTCTGAGTTGTGGAACATCACGGCACCAAACTCCTGCCCGTGCTTGTCTGTAGCAATATTCCTGAACCGGATATTATGAATGGTTGTATTTGTGCTGCGTGTAGAATAGATACCGTGATCGGTATAATTTTCGATCTGCAGCCAGGAAATAGTATTGCCTGTCATGCCGCCACTAAAAGCCCGTTGTTGTGTACCTTCACCATCAAGAACGGCACTGCCAATACCAATCCAGCTGTTTCCCTCTTTAGAAGATTCCACCATCTGGCCTGTGTGTGTTCCGGGTAAAATGAAAAAGGTGGTTCCCGAAGGGCAGCTTATGTTGGCTACATTAAAATTCTCTCCGGGTGAAAGCCAAACCCGATCGCCCCTCATATTGAACAGTTCACTGCATGTTTCTGCCAGATTGTTTTCGTTGATATTCAGCAGAATGGATCTGATCTCTTCTGTTGTAAATTCGCGTCCGGGATCGCCGCTTGCTCTGGATGCAGCCTGTGTAATTCTTCGGCTGGCCGTACGATGGTTTGATTCAGAAATATTTCGCGGATCTCTGTCTAACGATCCTGATACTTCAGCCAAATTTTCAAGTGTTTGATCACTTAATTCTACAGAATAAAATGTGGCACTTAATATAGGAGCTCCGAGTGATTGGATATCGCTGCTGCTCATACCTCTGATGCGTGATGCCCGCATTCCCCGCGCTCGGTTTACCATATCCGCAAAATCGGTTGACACTTCAGCGGCGGTTACATCTGTCATATCGGGGGTACTGGCCGTTTCTGATTGTGTATCACTATCAGATTCTCCCTGAAGGGCAAGTTCGATAAATGTGCAGCTACCGACAATCACAACTATCAGTACAAGAAAAAACAAAGAGTTGAAGAATTTCATAAGCTTGCTCAAATAATGAGTTATTTCGGAATACGTTAACTTATTGTCTGCAATAATGAAGTGCAACACTATGCGTTGTTTTAAGGCAGAAAGCGTTAAACAGTTCCGCGTTAAGCGTTGATTTACGGATCACTTTCAGAAAAGAGCAGTTAGGTGAAAATTATCATTTCCTGTATATTTAGGGTTGTTTCATTTTAAATATTTAGAGTACAGAGCATCATGGCAGGACATTCCAAATGGGCGAACATCAAACATCGCAAAGCGCGGGAAGATGCAAAACGTTCAAAAGCATTTACCAAACATATCCGTGAAATAACTGTAGCTGCACGTGAAGGTGGTGGTGATCCGGATGCAAATCCACGGCTATCGCTGGCCATACAGAATGCCAAAAGTGTGAATCTTCCCAAAGACAATATTGAGCGGGCAATTAAAAAGGGAACCGGCGAGCTGGATGATGGTTCTGGAAACTATGAAGAAGTTACATACGAAGGGTATGGCCCCGGAGGTATAGCCTATTTTATTGAGGCAACAAGCAACAACCTGAACCGTACCGTTGGCGAAATACGATACCTCTTCAATAAGCATGGCGGCAATCTGGGTACAGACGGATCTGTAGCCTACCTGTTTGAGCAAAAAGGCGCCATAAAAATAAACAGTGAAGGCCTCGATGCCGAAGAGGTGATGCTGATGGCCATTGATGCCGGTGCAGACGATGTGGAGATTGAAGA
>SLGA01000037.1 GCA_007123985.1 Balneolaceae bacterium
GAACAGAGAAGAAAGAAAATTTCTACAAGCCAGATGAATAATTTCATCGAAAAGATTTTGAAGGAGCGGCCGTTACCAGTAAAGCGAGGAAAACAGCTCAAAATACAATACGCATTACAAGTTAAATCAAGCCCGCCGGTATTTAAATTCTTTATGAACAATCCCCAGGAACTTCCGGCCAATTACAGAAGGTTTATAGAGAATAAAATACGTGAACACTTCGGTTTTGAAGGAGTTCCTATTACAATGGTATTTCGGCAAAAATAGCCCAAAAAGAACGAATATCTTTTGAACAGAATCAGCCAAAGGGTTATTTTGTCAAATTGTAAGCAAATATCAAAAATCAACATACTTTAGAATGCAGAATAACCTTGAAACACCGGCTGCTAATCCTCTAACTGAAGATTTCCAACGAGAACGGAAACTTTCACTTCTTGAGCGAATTTATCTTCCCGAAATTTTTAAAGGCATGTGGTACACGCTCAAGCTTATGTTTGCTCCAAAATTTACGATGAATTATCCGGAAGAGAAGTGGGATCCACCATCAATCTTTCGCGGAAGGCCTGTGCTTGTAGAGGATGACGGTCAGGAGAGGTGCGTATCCTGCGGGCTTTGTGCCAGAGCTTGTCCACCACTTGCAATCAGTATGCAGGCAAGTGAGAATTCCGATGATCCGAAGGAAAGGTATCCTGAGAAATTTGAAATCAATATGTTACGCTGCATCTACTGTGGTTTTTGTGAAGAAGTTTGCCCCGAAGAGGCAATTGTAATGAGCAAAGATTACGACATTGTATTTGAATCCAGAGAAGATGCTATCTATGATAAGCAGCGTCTGCTCGTACCCAAAGAAGATTTGAAAGAAAGACTTGATTATCTCAAAGAGTACAGAAATAATCAGTTTGGCCAATTTTGGGATTTCCAGGAAGAAAACAACATCCACTCTGTACGCGACAGAGACCGCGACTGGAATACCGGTCTTTCATTGGTTGACATGCTTGAGCAACAAAAAAAGAATGACGCTACAAAAGCCTCATCTAACTGGTCTATTTAACACGTTTTAAATAATGACAAAACAAGAGTTTAATCAAAGTGATTTACAGGCACTTTTTGATGATGCTGAATACCTGCTCGACGAAGCTGAAGCTCTTAAATATGTCATTGATTCCGTGCCATATGATGAAACCCCACCAGGTGATTTGAGCATATATGACAAATTACGGTTGATTGATCATGCTCAACATAATTACTACAGACCGGTAGCAGAACGCGTTTTTTCTGAAAACAGGAGACTGTCGTTATCTGAGTTCAATCATTATAATGATACATTTGAAGCTTCAGAAAATAATGATGAAACTAATGTGCAAAAGGTTCTCAGTAAAATTATAAAACACAGAGCTGCACTTCTCACCATCTTCAAAAAGTTTGCACGCATAGACTGGGAAAGGGTTCTTCGAAATGAGAGGAACAGGGACATCAATTTGTATCAATTTGCAAATACGATGATAGAAAACGAGCGTAAGATTTTAAAAGATATCGCTGATCTTGTTCTCATCTATCAAAATGAGCAGATGCATCAGAGGGAGATAAATAAACGTGCAGTAAAACATAACACTCAAAATTAAAGGTAGCTCTGTGTGGGGTGATGTATATCTTTTAATTGCAGCTGTTTTTAGCCTGACTATTATCTCAAAAAAATACCCTGGTGGGGTAAAAGACATTAAAATTACCTCTATTTTTGCACTCATAGTCTATATTTTGAGTGAAATGATTGTTCTGATTGATCTGGAAATTGTTGCAATCATTTCCTCAATTCTGCTGATTACAGCACTCTCATTAGTCTTTGTAATTCTTTTAATGCTGATTCGAAATCTGAAACCAATCGTATTTCAGTATCCATACCCGGTAGTTTTCTTACCTCTGTTACTGCCTGTTTCATTCCTTTTTGTGACGGATACAATTATCGTGGAGCAAATTATTCTTGCATCAATTCAAGCAGTAGTGATTGTTGTACTTTTTTTACTCACATCAGGATACATTCACTACCTCGAAAAAAAAGCAGGGATGTATTCCGGATTATTGCTGTTGATCGCATCATTCGTTCTATACTGGATGGTTAAAGAGATTATTAATGTGCCTACCTATTTATGGAAATTATTTCTATCAATAGGAATGGTATTAATCATTTATTCCTTGAGTGGATTGATTAATAACAAAATAAACAACGATAAGGTAACCGAATGAAAATTGGAGATAAAGCTTCAGATTTTACGCTATTGAACAGTGATGGCAATAAAGTGTCATTATCTGAAGAAGTTAAAAATGGGAAAGTGTTGATTTTATTTTTTCCGCTTGCTTTCAGCGGAGTTTGTACTGAAGAATTATGCACTACAAGGGATAATATGAAATTGTATAACTCATTAAGCACAAATGTAATAGGTATAAGTGTTGATAGTTTTTTTACCTTAAAACAATTCAAGAAAACGAATAATCTCAATTTCACATTATTAAGTGACTTCAATAAAAATGTATCAAGAGATTACAAATCTTTATATGATGATTTCTTTGGGATGAAGGGAGTCTCCAAAAGGTCAGCCTTTGTAATAAATGAGGCGATGGAGATAGAGTATGCCGAAATATTAGAAGACTCCGATAAACTACCGGACTTCAAGGCCATACGAAACATACTCAGTAGCTAATACCTTGACTTATTTCATTTAATTTTCAGAATAGGGGTGGATGAAATGATGAATGTTACAAGAATTGAGAATATGTGTAATGATCAACTTTACATAATATATATTATACGACAAATAGATGTGGCTCCAATTTTAATATTCAAACCATTCACACTATGAATGGCTCTCTACTTCAATATCAAATGAACCCTCTTTATCAGAATCGATTCGTATCTTATCCAGAACTGCATCCAGGCTTATTCCCTTCAAGACGTGGATAATTCCATCATCTTCACGAACTATGGAATTGGATAATCTGCTCCGGTCTACTACCAGCAAAATTAAATTCTTGCGCCCCTGAAACTGTGTGTTTAAATAGTTATTCAATGCAGAAGCATCCACGCATTCAATTTCATCTTCCCCGGTGCTGTATGTTCCGCCTTTATTTCTTTCCTGCCATTTGCGTTTAGATAATGCGTGAAAAATTAAATCTGAACTCATCTGTATTATTTAGCTTAGTTATGTTCCAATTTGTTGGTGGCAATATGTAAGATTGCATCACCTTTATGTACTATCGGGCAGTTATTTATACCGATAACTCTGCCTGTTACCCTCGATTTAACCTGAAATTTTTCGATACCAAACGGATCGGTAATTGTGCCAAGCAGCTGACGACTTTTTACGTGGTCACCCAAATGGATTTTAGGCCTGTATAATCCCGCAAATGCAGCCCGTACCCATGCAGATTTTTCATATATTTCTGTTGGTTGCAGTGGCTGCGGCGCTTCACCCTTCATTCCAAGGTGTTTCATAAGTCTTAATGTTCCATGTATACCTTCCTGGATTCCATGTTCATCAAATCGCAAAGACTCACCAGTTTCATACACAAGTATCTGTTTTTTCTTTCTGTCTGCAGCTTTTCTGAATGATTTATCAA
>SLGA01000049.1 GCA_007123985.1 Balneolaceae bacterium
AAAACTCGTTGGTGTGGAGTATATCGTTATAGATGAAGAGCAGGGCAAGCCAAGTTTCGGTGATCATCCGTTTGATGATGCAGGCGCCCCGCCATTAGATGCACAAGGTATTCCGAACTGGACTCTTCATGTTTGGCTCTATAAAGACAATCCAGAAGGCATTTTTGAACCATGGAATCCAAATGTATCCTGCCCTGAAGTGCCTGATATGGAATAATAATTCTATGAAGTTTCAAAAGATCAAGATCTGATTCCACGTATCAGATATTCAAGAATATGATCAATGTAAAACGCCTTGCTCCCCGGTAAGGCGTTTTTTTGTGAAAGAAATTCCGGGTTCGTTTTATGTTCTTTAACAATTCGAATGGTGATGGAGATATATTTTCTTGAAAGTTGTTCTGATAGTTATCTGAGCAAAAATTCCGTTATCATTCAGCCTTGAAAAAGAAAAAATCGCATATAAAACTTCTATTGAGCTCCGCATTTGTGGTTCTCACAATCTTCTCGGCATATTTTTTACTATCAGGTAAAATTCTCATATCAGAACCGGAAGACTATAATGATCTCAATTCTTCACCTGAAGAAGATCGACTATTTTTGAATCGTGATGAATTATCGGTCAGTTTACAGAGTATAGTAAGTCCCTTAGGTTCAATTGGCCCAATTAACAGTTTACTTATAAGCCAGCACGATGAAATTGTAACCGAGCAGTACTACGGCAGTATGCATGCCTCGAGGGGGAGCAACATCAAATCTGCCTCCAAAAGTGTTTTGTCTATATTAATCGGGATTGCCATTGAGGAGGGTTACCTTGAGGGAGTGGATCAAACTATTGGTGAGTTTTTTCCTGAGTATTTCAGTTCAAACCCCGACTCGGTTAAAGCGTCCATAACCATCGAAGATCTGCTTACCATGCGAAGCGGTCTGGCATCCACGAGCCGCGCAAATTATGGCAGATGGGTAACCAGTAGCAACTGGATTGAGTACAAGCTGAACAGGCCGCTGCTGGGAACTCCCGGGCAGGACAGAATTTACAGCACTGGCAACACACATCTTCTTTCGGTGATTTTAACCAGGGCAACCGGAATGAATACATTACAGTTTGCAAACCGTTATCTGTTCAACCCAATGGATATCCGAATAACAGGCTGGGATCGTGATCCCCAGGGGTATTATCTGGGTGGTAACAATCTGGCGATGCGGCCACGTGATATGATAAAAATTGGCCGCCTGATGATGGATGTAGGCAAATACAATGGAGAACAAATTGTGTCAAGAGATTGGGTTTTACAATCTGTGGAACCGGTAACCGGAAGAATTTCCGGAGTTGATAATTATGGTTACTTATGGTTTCAGCGAACTGCGGGAGGTTATCACATGGTGTATGCGTTTGGCAGCGGCGGCCAGTATATCATGATGTTGCCCGAACTGGATGCCATCATATCCATTACTACCCGCACAGAGACCGCTGAGGCAACCAGAAATTACAGGAGAGATCTCTTTTCAGCGATCGACCGGGAAATGATCCCTTTGCTTGAAGCCGGTTTCACTGGTTTTTAGGAAGCGTAACTTTAATCATTCTTTGCAATAATCCATACGGCATGGACGATTCCCGGAATAAATCCTAAAATTGTCAGTAAAATATTCAGCCAGAAATGAGGCTTAATGCCTACTGTTAAAAATACGCCGAGAGGAGGGAGAATGATGGCAAAAATGATTCGAAGAATGCTCATTACAGGCTCTGTAAGGTTAAGAGTATGAAGCTCAATAGCTTTTGTTAACAATATCAGAAAAAAAGATGATAAACCCTCGTTGATAGTTTTGTAAATCTTAAACGGTATCTCCATGTTTTGAACACAATCTTCTTCAATAGTATCTGGTTACAAGGAGAAAATCGTGTTGATTGAAAACTTCTCAGAAATTGTTTTCAGAGGCGTTCTCTTCAAGTATCGCTTTTAGATTGTTGAGTCCGGTTTCATAATCTTGCCCGATGGCATTTTCCAGATCGAAAAAGAGCAGCATGATATTCATCGGCCTGGGAAAGCTGCCAAACATTCCCCAGGTAACCCGTGTTTGATTTTCAGAGACGGATTCTGTTGTGATAAAGGAGAACGAAGTAGATTCGAAAGGTTCAAAAAAGCGAAGCTCATAGTCAATCCGTTCACCCTCCACCATGCCGATAATCTCCTGTTCACCAGACCCTGCATCCTCATTTCCTTCCCAGGCAGAAACGAACCCTACTGTACCATCGGTACCCCGAAATTCCTGAATCATGTCGGGATCCAGCTCGCCCCAGATACTGTAATTGTATTGATTACGAAGATATTTCACATAATCAAAAACGTCATCTACCGGTTTGTTTATCACAACAGAGCGCTCCATTTCAAAATCGGTGTCAGCTACAAAAGTGAGAACCAGAAGCAGGCCAACGAAAAAGCCGGCAATGTATCCGGTAACTTTAAGAACCTTTTTCAGTGAAGATGTCATGTGAGTCGGGTTTAGTTAAAGGGCTTCATCATTTTATGAATTTATATCGCAATAATACAATTCCACAAGAAAATGTAGGGGAAGCTCTTTTCAGTGTACATTTCACCCTGGAACTTTGCCGTGGTTCTCCATCTAACAGCCTGACTAACCCACCGGCTGGCAGGCAATATAAAAGGGGGGGACTGAAAACCTGTAACAGCAGTATGGGAAAGAATTAATTTTTTATCGGCGTTTTATTCGGACATATTTATTTGACCACATAGATTTTATTCGGACAAAACATTGTGATTATTTGCTTTGAAAGCATGATTGGATTATTATCGGACAACATTAACGGCGTAAGTGTTGTCGGATAAATACATGTTATGCCAAATACACTCACTACAATAGGCAGTTACTTCTTTCAAATAAAATCAGTATTTATTAAGCGGTTTAAAAAGCCAATCTATAATTCATTTCAAATCTTTATAAATGCCTAAAACTGAAATTCTATTCCAAGGAATTATTGACAATAATTTTCATATCGATGCAATAAAAAATATAGCCGGAATAGATCAAATTAATGAACTCATATTCTGTGTTGCTTTTGCAAGATCTGAAGGGGTTGATCTTGTTCTTAATGAAATTAATGTAGATATCAGCAAAATTCAGTTTTATTTAGGTGTTCGAAATGGGATAACCTCTATTCAATCAGTCAATACACTTCTAAAGAAGAAGATTAAAACTTTTTGTGTTGACACTGGGAAAAGTGGAGTACTTTTTCATCCAAAAATTTATTTGTCAAGTAATAACCAAACAGGTTATTCAATTATCGGAAGCGCCAATCTTACAGAATCTGGTTTAGCTAGAAATATTGAGACGAGTTTTTTACTTGAATTTGATCTTACAGATCAAAGTGATCAGCAAGCTTTTACATTATTAAAAAATTCAGTAATTCAGTTACCAAATAACCATCCCAATAACGTCAAAGAGATTCACAATCAAAGAGAAATAATTCAAATGTTATGGGACGGCATTTTAATTGATGAAAACATAATTGTAAAAAATAACCCTGCTCAAAAGAAAAATCCATCTAAATCAAAAACAACGAAGCCTATAAATAGTTTTAGAAAAA
>SLGA01000033.1 GCA_007123985.1 Balneolaceae bacterium
AGCACCTGGAAGATGAAGAGTTGATTGTGTTTCCGCTTATAGCCTCCGTTTCAGAAAAACGAAAGAAAGGTATTGAGCCTTCTGAAGAAGAATTGAGCGAATTGAAAAAGCAGCTCGCTTTGATGGTGGACGATCATGATGGTGCAGGCTCCGGTATGGCAGATATACGATCGTTAAGTAACAATTTCACTCCGCCGGATGATGCATGTACTACATTCAGAATACTATACCTGAATCTTGCTCAGTTTGAGGAAGACCTCCATAAACATGTACATCTAGAGAATAATATTCTATTCAAAAAAGCTGAAGAGTTGCTCCCGCAAGAGTAATTTTTTTCGATCAACAAAAAAATCTCACAGTTTATCTTGACATTCGATTCTGATCTGAATTATATTAAGATAAAATACTCTTTAATATTATTAATAACTCATGCTGCTGTCAAATACATGTATTTATGGGTTGAGAGCTTCTGTATTACTCGCTTCCAAGCATGGTGACAAATTTGTTACCATCAGGGAGTTGAGCGAAGAACTGAATATCTCATTCCACTTTCTTACAAAAGTATTGCAGCAGTTAACAAAATCAGAAATATTGCAATCTTACAAGGGGCCCAATGGCGGGGTTAAACTTGCAAAGAAGGCTTCAGAGATAACATTTATGGATGTTGTAATATCAATAGACGGAAATAATATTATGAAAGAGTGTGCACTGGGTATGCCAGTTTGTAGTGAACTTAAACCATGCCCGCTTCACGATCAATGGACAGCGATGAAGGGAAATATTTTAAATATGATGAACACAGTTTCTCTTGATCAGCTGGCGGCAAACCGACATACAGATACTCTCTATAATTCTTACATCGCACACGCTCGTAAAGAGTAATATTTTTTTGAATATAAATAAGATAAAATAGTCTTAATTCAGGTAAAATGAATACATATAAACATCTACTCAAATCGATAACACTTTTGCTTCTTATACCGGTTCTCTACTCATGTGGTGGTGAAGAATCTTCAGAACCCCGGTCAACACAGCCCCCGGTGGAAGAACCTGCCCTCACTGAATTCGAACTCGAGCACGGAATAGGCCCGGTTACCGAACCGATTGAAATCGGGGATATTGACCCTGATTTGGTAACAAAAGGACGGAACATTTACGAAATGAAATGCGAAATGTGCCACAACTACCAGGGGCGAATGGTAGGACCTGAACTTGGCAATGTGATGGAAAGAAGGAGTCCGGAATTTGTAATGAACTTCATTCTGAACCCCTCCGGAATGGTAAGGGAGCACCCTGTAGGCCAGGAGCTTCTCCGGGAATATATGACAGCCATGCCATTTCAAAACGTGCAGAAAGACGAGGCAAGGGCCATTGTAGAGTACCTGCGGTATTACTACGAAGAAAATAATTAAACACACCTACAACCAACAAAACAACAAAACCATGGATAATAAAAAATCTAACACACTTCGCGGATTGCTTTTCGGCGCGGGCTTCATCGCAATTGCAGCATTTATCTTTACGGGGTGTCCGTCGCAGCAGCGAATGCTGGATACCGGTGATGCTGCCCAAAAAGTGTATGTAGCACCGGGAGAGCATGATGAATACTACGGATTCTTCTCCGGTGGTTATAGCGGCCAGCTAAGCGTTTGGGGGCTTCCATCAGCGCGCTTTCTGAAAGTGATACCGGTCTTTTCTCAAGATCCGGAAACCGGCTACGGATACTCAGAAGAAACCAAACCGCTTTTGAAAACAAGCTATGGGTTTATCCCCTGGGACGACTCTCATCATCCACATATTTCACAAACAAACGGTGATGCAGACGGGCGATGGATCTACATCAATGCAAACAATACACCGCGTATTGCGCGAATTGATCTGCAAACATTCGAAACAAAGGAGATTCTTGAACTGCCAAATACCGGTGGAAACCACGCTTCATCATTTGTCACATCAAATTCGGAGTATGTGATTGGTGCAACCCGGTTCAGTATCCCTTACGAGATGGATCTTGATGTGCCCATTGACAGCTACAGTGACGAGTTCAGGGGTGCACTATCGTTTATTCAACTGGATCCGGAAACCGGTATGATGGAAATGGATTTCCAGATTCTTGTACCACCCTACAACTACGATCTTGGCCGGGCAGGTAAGGGACCATCAGCCGATTGGGTATTTTTCACCACTTACAATACCGAAGAAGCGCATACACTGCTTGAAGTTAACGCCTCTCGTAATGATAAAGATTATGTGGCAGCCGTTAACTGGAAGCGCGCAGCCGAACTGGTACGCAATGGTGCCGGTGAAACGATGAGCGCCGAATACTATCATAATTATTATGAGGGCAACCAGGGAATCGCCATTAACGATGTGAAAAATCAGGTTACGGTTCTCACACCTGAAGACGGCCAGGATTTCATCTACTTTTTGCCTACCCCAAAATCACCTCACGGAGTTGACCTTGATCCTACAGGAGAGTTCATCGTGGCAGGTGGCAAGCTGGCAACTGTTATTCCGGTTCACTCATTCTCAAGAATGCTCGATGCAATTGAAAACCGGCGTTTTGAAGGCCACGTAGAGAATATCCCCATTCTCGATTACGATGCAACCATTATCGGTGAAGTGGAAAATCCGGGACTGGGTCCTCTCCACACCGAGTTTGACGGCAGAGGATATGCCTACACATCCGTTTATATTTCATCAGAAATCGTAAAATGGTCGCTCGAAACCTTTGAAGTGGTTGACAGAATTGATGCGTACTATTCGATTGGTCACCTGATGATTACCGGCGGCGACACCAAAAATCCCGACGCAAGATATCTGGTTGGGCTGACCAAAACCGCGAAAGACAGATACCTGCCAACCGGACCAAAACAGAACCACCCTGCACAGCTGTATGATATCAGCGGAGACAGAATGCAGCTTCTGCTCGATTTCCCTACAATTGGCGAACCGCACTACGCGCAGGCAATTCGTGCCGATAAAGTTGCACCGAATGTAAAGCAGATCTATGAAATGGAGGAGAATGATCATCCCCATGCACTTCGCCGGGTTGCTGATAATCGCATAGAGCGTGACGGAGACGTGGTACGGGTCTATATGTCGTCAACCAGAAGCCATTTTCGCCCTGACAACATTGAAGGAGTACGGGTAGGTGATACGGTATATATCCACCTCACCAACCTTGAACAGGAGTGGGATGTGGTTCACGGAATTGCCATTAAAGGTGCCAATAATTCAGAAATACTTGTAGCTCCGGGGCAAACCAAAACCATAAAATGGGAGCCAACCAGAACTGGAATCTACCCATTCTATTGCACCGCTTTTTGCTCAGCACTGCACCAGGAAATGCAGGGATACATTCGTGTATCAGCAGCCGACTCTGATGTACCGCTTACATGGAGTACAGGCGGCAACTAAGGGTTTACCCCTCAGTCCGGCACAAACCGGACAGTTGATCCCAAAGCACCCGGGTCCGGCATTAAGCCGGATTCGGGACTTTAAAATCGCTCTTTTATTTCGTGGAGAACCTTCTAATCCGAAAGGAAACATGGGGCGCCCATTAACAGGCTATGAGCTGATGAAACCGCAGTGTACG
>SLGA01000232.1 GCA_007123985.1 Balneolaceae bacterium
AAAGACAACAGAATAGAAAAACCTATGATCAGCACCGGTAAAAACCAGAAGGTTGCCCCTAATTCTTTCCAAAAAAACAGTATTTTTTTCATGTTAAGAGATATAGTTATTCCCGGATCAGCGGAAGAGTGCAGCACCGGAACGATCCGCCGGTGGCCGGGGCTCCGTCAAAAGGAATTTCAATTACATCAATTCCCCGTTTGCTTATCTCTTCAACAACTCGTTTAGATTGCGGGTGATCTCTCGCAATCACCAAATCTTTGGATATGGAGAAGACATTCGTTGCAAGGGCCTGCTGTTCCTCCTTGTTTACTCTGATCAGGTCGTACTCCTTTTCAAAGAAGTCCGGGATCGGTTTCATACCCTCCTCATAGATCAGCGCACTGTTTTCTCCAACCGGGTTGAAGGTACAATCCAGGTGAAGTACGCTTTCATTCTTTTTCTTGTCTGTTATATAGACCGGTATCACTTTCATCCGATCGGTAAAGGTTTTGAGCATCCATTCATACCCTTTTATATTGGTACGTTGGCTCAGACCTATAATAATCCGTCCCTTGTCTACCATAATATCTCCACCCTCCAGTAGGCAATCGACCGGCGGAATGAGGACCACAGGTTCATCACCCGTAAAGTCCCTGATGAGTGAGAAAATACCGGCTATCTCATATTTCCGTCTCCGTTTCGACATGTTACAAAACACCATTTGGTTCCCGATAACGGTGGCCACATCACGGGGCGTCAGCTGATCGTACAAAAATTTTCCTATATAATCGGGAATCAGCACTTCAACGCCATTTTCTTCAAGTGCTTTCTGAAAGGCTTCAAACTCCCACTTCAGCTGATCTGACGATGGATTCTCTCGTTTCTCATTAAGAACATTTGAGTATGTCTCATCTTCATGAAACCCTTCCCATCGTCCAATGATTACGGTTTTAAGTGTATCGGTTTCGTTGAACTGCGAAAATGTTCTCTTCATGATATCGTTAGTTTATTTCTCTCTGATTTAATGTAATCAACGTTTTGTAATCGCCGGTTGTTATACAGATAGCGTAAACAGTGGCTTTTTTTGACTCTCATCAAATCGACGGCATCTGCACAGAAAAATCAATAAAAAACTGTTACACAGAGTAAGATAAAGCGGAACCAAGACAGTGGTATGATTCATTGTGATTGCCATAAACTCTGTATCATTTTCAAGTTAATGTGTAATGATTCGCACCTCTAATTCTGCCTATATTTTATTCACTGCTATTAATACATAAACCCATCTATTTCAGTGATTAGTACCAATATTATATCAAGGATTTTTTGAGATACATTTAAAAAAATATGAGATGAACCAACGTAAATCGCTCGGGTCTCCAAAAGAAATTGACAGTTCCGGATGGAAAAAAGTTTTATTAAGGGTTAAAGATCGTATTAAGGAGGATCATATACCTATCATTTCTGCCGGTGTGGCGTTTTATGCCTTCCTGGCAATATTTCCCGGAATAATGGCTCTGTTTTCTGTTTATGGATTAGCATTAGATGCTCAATCGGCTCAGGATCAGATCAACAGATTGGCAACAATATTGCCAGAAGAATCCATCTCCTTAATCGAAGGAAGAATTGATAAATTAATGGAGACTTCATCAAATGCACTTGGCTGGGGAACCCTTTTTGGATTCCTGGTTGCCCTCTGGAGTTCCAATAGGGGAATCAGGTCTCTGTTTATCGGGCTTGATATTGCCTACAGGGTAGAAAATCGCAGAAATTTTTTTAAACAATATGCCATGACTCTGACTTTTACCCTGGGAGCTATTTTTGTAATTATAGTGAGCCTTGCGTTTATTGTACTCTTTCCCGTATTGGTAAATACGATTGGATTGCCCGAAACGATTGAGGGTCTCATAAAATGGCTCAGGTGGCCTATCCTGGGAGTTATTATTATATCGGCTATCAGTTTGATCTATAAATATGGTCCGTCACGAAATACTCCGGGATACCGATGGGTGGTTTTAGGGGCTACAGTAGCAACCATATTATGGCTGATCGCCTCCTGGGGGTTTTCAGTTTATGTAAGTAATTTCGGAAATTTCAGTGAAATGTACGGTTCGCTATCAGCCGTGGTGATTCTATTATTTTGGCTGTTTATCACCAGTTTCATTATCCTCACGGGAGGGGAACTAAATCGCGCAACCGAAGCATATGCTGAAAATAGGCTTGATATACCCGAGAATGTAGAATCGAACAGGATGTTCTAATGAAATTATGATTCATTCTGCCCGGGAATTTTCACCTCTTTGCCCAATACATCCTGCACATAGAACATTCCTACCAGTACCATTACAATAACTGCAAGTGGTGTGGCCAGAATTACACCGGCAATTCCGAAAACCAGGCCAAATGCCACAACAGATAATATCACCACAGCCGGTGGAATGTGTACCATTCGCTGCTGGATCAGCGGAGATAAGACGTTACTTTCAATTTGTTGAATAACTACATAGAAAATAGCTGTATAGAGTGCTGTTTGGCCATCTACTGAAAATGCAAGCAAGATACCTGGAACTGCACCGATCCAGGGTCCAATAATGGGGACGAATTCCGATATGCCGGCAATTATTCCCAGCACCATAGCCAATGGCACCCCGATAATCATCAAGCCTATTGTAACTGCTACACCTATAAATATCATGATGATAAACTGACCTTTTAACCAGCTCCAAAGTGCATTTCCGGACGTTTCCAGGGCTTCATTTACCCGATTCGCCCTCTTCTTCGTGAATAGCAATGCAATCCCTTTTTTATAGGTTCCAGGGTCAATAACAAAGTAAATGCCGATTATGATAATCAAGCCAAAAGTGGTGAGAACATCTACGATTGTCACACCAACCTGGAAAGCCATCCCCCCGGCACCATCCGGCATATCATTGCCTGTTTCATTTTCTTCCTGAACCCCAGCTTCGCCATTCTCATTTTCACCACCTATCAATTCATCACCTAATGGCCACCCGCTTATCGTTTCCCTTAATTGTGATATTTGTTGAGGCAGTTTTTCTGTGAGCTGTTCAAATTCTTCTGCAATCTGAGAGCCAAAAATAAAACCAAAGGATGTGATTGTTATCAGTAGAATTATACCAACAGCTGCAATAGACAAGCCGCGGGAAATTGGGATGTATTTCCGGATAGTGGCTGCCAATCCGCTAATAATTACTGCAAAAATAACACCTGCAAAAGCGATTAACAGGGCATCTCTGATAAAATAGAGAAAGGCAATTGTCATCAAAATCCCTGTGACAATAAGTGTAAACCGGGCAATACCTGCAGCTGTTACTTCTACCCCATTTTTTCTGTTCGCCATAGTTAACCCGTTTTAAAATCCATTTAATAAAAAAAGCACAGACATTCAGTGCCTGTGCTTTTCTCTTTTAATCCTGATAAATGATTTGTTATGCGCTGCTTGGTCTGAAACCAAAAACACTGGCCAGAACAGAAATAACTGCAATTATAAGAAGCAGGTGGATAAGGCCACTGAGTGCAAATCCAATAAATCCTATGATCCACCCAATTACCAATAAAAGGGCAATTACATATAAAATTTTTCTCATATCTGA
>SLGA01000274.1 GCA_007123985.1 Balneolaceae bacterium
AAAGATCTCATAGGTGTGTACCCATGCTTTTTTAAACCTGGCTGCGGCATCGTCTCCCGACATATACCACGGGTAAAACGGATTATCAAACTCGTGTGCAAACCTCAGGAAAATGGGCTTTTCGAGCTCATTGAGCTTATCAGCAAATTGCGAAATGTAATCATCGAAAAAACCGCCTGAGATGAGATCGTAAACATGGTCGTCGTCAGCGATTTCATCCTGAAAGGTATTCAGCCAAGGCTCCCAGGTAATCATTGGGATGGATTTATTCAGATAAACCGAATCAATAAGCGCAGCCGGAAAATGGGATTCAACATCCTTGTGCCAGGCTACATAAAAGGAAATTATGTCGAAGTTTTCCTCTATTTGATCTGAAATATCTTTAACAATATCAAGACTGGTAATTCCATCGTTGAATTCGGGAGCAAATATCCCGATGTAATTGATTACGTTTTTCTCCTGAAACGGAGGCTGAACCCCTTCCCACTTTACATATTCAGTGTGATAAAAATAACCGCCTGATATGGCTGCAACGACAACTACCAAAGGCAATGCTGCTTTCTGCCATGTGGAGTATCCCATCGTTTGCACCGAGCTCAGTACTGATTTTTTGGGTTCTTTAAAATCCAGGGATACCGTTACCGGTTTTTGTTTTTCAAAGGCAAGTTTCAGAGTAAAAAACATGATAGACGCATTCAGAAGGGCAAAACCCGACATAAAAATTGAAAAAGGTGTAAGATCAATCGTCAGGCCGTAGATCACAGCAATTATGGAAACGACTCCAATAATGAGGTTTGGGATTAATATTTTCCAACTGGTGCGTTCATTATCCTCTTTTGGTGTAGGCAAATAGGGTACTTTTTTTCGAATTACCGTGTAAACTGCCCCGATTATGTAAATCCACCAGGTACATGCCAACAGTATTCCACTCATCAGGTGGATTCCCCATTCACTTTTATGCATTACCCACCGCTGAACAAAAAAATGAATACCTAAAATTGATGTTAAGATGGGGATAAAAATAAGCCCAAAATTTACAATATTACCTTTCCAGGGTGTAGCAGCAGCAAATAATGAAATGATTGGTATTAAGAAGCTTATCAAAATTATAAAGCCGGAGAGGTAGTGAAGGGGTAAAATCCCAAAATGAAGCCTTTGGCGCCAGTTAAAATCTTTATAGAGCTTTGGAAAAACAGAAACCAGTAACTCCATTGTTCCTCTCGACCATTTCAGCTGTTGTTTGTAATAGGAAGTAAGCGTAGCTGGTACAAGGCCTTTCGTAAAAACCTTGGGTACATAGACCGATTTCCACCCTTCTGCATAAAGCTTCATGGCCGTGTGCATATCCTCCGATAAACCCGGGGCATGTCCGCCAATTGAATCAAGTGCTTTTCGCCGGAATACACAGTTCGCACCTATGGCATTTACCGTTCCGTAGGTGTTCATGCTCATCATTACCGGGCCATAAAAGTGGAATGTTTGTTCGGCTGCCCCTCTGGCTACCAGCGATTCATCAACATTATAGTAAGCCTGTACCGACTGGACGAACCCGATTTTATCATCCTCGAAATAGGGAAGAACCTCATCCAGAAAATCTTCTTTTGGTACATGGTCGGGGTCCAGTATCAGGCAAATATCGCCTGTTGCCTGCTTGAGAGCATTGTTGATGTTTCCCGCTTTTGCATCAATCCGGTTGTTTCTTGTAACATGGATTATATCATGTAGCTTGCAAAATTCCTTTAGATACGGGTCATCTGCTTCATCGCATAAATAGGTTGTGTGAGGATATTTCATCCGCTGGATGGCAAGAAGAGTTTCTTTCACCATATCGTAAGGCTCACCGGGAAAATAGGTGGTCAATACATCTGCAGTGAGCTCTTTTGTAAGGTTCGGTTTTTCGGGGACGGAAATATCCCAGTAATGGTACCAGATGTAGATAATCCGAAAACTGTCGAATACCAATGGCCCTATTAGCAGCCAGTAGAGCAGCTTATAGTCAATAAATTCCGGTTTCAGAAACCAATAGAAAAAATTGAGAATAGTAATCACCCCGAGAACAATTAAAAATCTCAGTGTCAGCTTCTCTCTCTTTGTCGGTTCTTTTATGATGTTGTTTTCTGTACTCACTTATTATCCAAAACATAAAACGGAGTATTTATGGTGGCAAAAAAACCATCCTGATTGTACACGTATGCAAATATTCTGTAAGGCCCTTCTTCAGCCGGGGCAGAGAAAGTTGTTCTGTTTTCTTCGAAATTGATAAAGGTATCAATAGGTTTATAGTTTTTAATTACGATTTCATTTGAATTGTTATACCATGCTTCAGGATATATTTCCCATTCAATTCGTACGCTATCATCTATATTTTCATGAAAGAATAGATCAGCATGGCTTAATTCACCCGGTGAGAAGATAATATTGTCGAGTGCCTCCAAATCATTAACCAGCATATAGTTCAAGCCAATTAATTTCGGGGCGATATGCACGTTGTTTAAGTCATCTTGGTGCACGCTTCTTTCTTGATCTGAATCCCCGGTATTAACCATTTTGTAATCCATTCTGTTTAATTCAGGAGAGATATCTGATTGTTGCCACAGATTTTCAATTACTTTAATAATCTCCGACCTGTACCCATCTTTAAATAGGCTGAACCAGGTATGTGTACGCTCAAGTTTAGTGCCCCAGTAGAAAACCAAGGACCCAAGACTTGCTGAATCCTGAGCTCTCTCAATAGTATTAAATCTTGTTCTATATATATCTGATTTTATACTACTTGAAACCTCTATTGGTGCACCCCATGAGGTGGTCCTTGATTCCCATGGCCCATCCGGGCCAAGTTCACTAAAAAAATATGGACGGGAACCAAATAAAAATGAAATTTGAGATAAATGGGAGTTGACAAATTTTGTATTGCCGAAGGTATTAAAAGCTATGAGATCTAATTGCGGAGAATGGAAAAAAATACTGCTCATTGTTTTTCGGCCGGCACCAATTATTGACGTAGATACTGGGTGGTTTGGATCAATCTCCTGAATTATTGTTACCAGCTCATTGAACGTTCTGATGAAATCATTCTTTCTGAAAACAACCGGGTAATTAATCTCGTTACCGAGATTCCACATTAAAAGCGCCGGATGATCTTTGTATTGATGAACGATCGCCTTTGTCTCTTGTCTTAGAATTGAATTTGCGTTTTCATCATCATATAAATTGTACGAAGTGTCAAATCTTGGAAGATAGATATCAATAATTACAGCCAAATTATATTTATGCGCTTCGTCTAACTTATGTTGAAGATCTGATGTATCGAATAGCCTGATCGTGTTCCCGCCAATTTCTGCCAGCTCTTTGAAGTATGATTCACCACCAGCCCCCTGGATGTAAAACGGCTCTCCATTTCTGATAAGCTGATATCCCCCATTGGTTTGATTTACATAAACCGTTCTTGATTCATCAACTGATTGTTCTTTACTGAGATTATGTAATGCAAAAAAGCCCCCGAAAGAAATTATCAAGAAACTTGATAAAACACTATAAATTATTAATTTATATTTCATTTATTTACTGTAAAAAATCGCAAT
>SLGA01000012.1 GCA_007123985.1 Balneolaceae bacterium
CAAGGGAAAACTAGACCATTCTGAGGTAAAAGAAGCCGCTGAAAGAAGAAAGGATGACTTTGCAAGTCTAGTCACCGAACTCATTAAAAAGTTCTGAACTACTACAGTATCTTTTTTACAAGAAGTGCTACAGCTATCGCGAGCAGGAAACTTAGCAGAGTTCCAACGATAATGTACTCTGTTAGCTTTCGGTCTTTTTCTCTGGTTAAATCACTAAATCTGAATACAGATTTAGCCGCTATCAAAAATCCCACAACCTGCAGATATCCGGTTAAAACCGATACAAAAACTAAAACCCGTTCAAGAATCCCGATGTATAAACCCGCACCGGGTAAAGAAGAGTTCTCTTTAAGTAACACTTCATCATTCCAAATACTTAGCACATTTTGCATGATGAATGCTGCCGGAAAAGTTAAAAACAGTAAACCGGTAATTACCACCCAGAAATGTACGGTTACACCAGGTATAGCTAAAGGCTCCCAAAACAGATGAACAGCCCAAAACAGAACAGCAATATGTGCAATCTGATCCGCTATGAACCAAAACAGTGGCCTGCTTTTTTGAAATGTTAATTTTATTCCATCTATAAGAAAATGTATAATTGCTATAAACAGTGCTGCTTTCCAAAGTGAAGTATCTAAAAATATCAGCATTATCAGAAAAAAATGAATAGCACTATGAACGGCTAAATAGGGTGATTTCCATTTATTTACTGATTTGTTTACTACCCACGTTCTGGGCTGAAGGAAAAAATCTCCAATTAAATGTGCCAATAAAAGTTTAGTAAATAATTCTATTTCCAAGATTTTTCCCTGTTTTTTGAATTACTTTTTCACGAAAATACTGCTCTAGTTCTATAATTTCGTAAATAGAACCTCTTTTTATTCTATCATTTACTGTAGATTGTGCCAACCCTAATCTTTCGGCTATTTCTACCTGGGTTATTCCTGATTCACTGAATAGTAATTCTGCAGTTTCTGCTGTATTACTTGTCCAGTTATTCATGATAATGAGTGCCAGTCGCAGCATCATATTTATATCTTTGTCGAAATCTGGCCAATTTGTTTTTATAGCCATGTGTACTTTCCGGCTTTTTAACTCATCGAGTAGTTTTCCTGAAAAAACGAATGGCTCTTCGTTTGCTTCACTTACTCTTGATTCATTTTGATATGCATGCCCTATACCGATAGCAATTCTTACATCCAATTTTGGCTTATTAATCTTCTTTATGATGCTTTTGATCAAAATTGAAAGTCGCAAACTTTCTTCGGGTAAGGTTTTTATTTGAAAACTGTCTCCCCTGTAAATTTCCCAATCGTGTGGTGTTTTTCCTATTTTTGTGAATAGTTTTTTTAGCGGATCTAACCAGATGCTTGGTTGTTCTGCTTTTTGTGATTGTATGATATCTCCTGTTATTGTACTGATCATACATTAATATCGGTATTTATAACGATATTTTCAATTTATCGTTTTATATATCGATATTTTATGAATATCATTTAATAGGACGATATTTAGAAGAGCTTTTTTTGATCTCCATATGTATCTAAATACGATTTTAGCTTCACTTTTTTCCGGGTGCTGTTACTTGTCATGAATCGTAGTTTGCCGAAAATAGGCCGCTCTTGCCAGGCTCTGTCAAATCGGCCAAAACACCAGAAAATACCAGAGTAACTGTTTGGATCTCTCCCATCTATGGCGTAACTGTTGTTTAGTTCGATCAGATATTGTAATGCTGTTTCTGGGTCAGGCGTCCATTCGATAACTTTTTTCCCCCATAGCATTCGTAGATAGTTGTGAATGATTCCCTCTTCTCGAAGCTGTGTTTGGGCTGCATTCCATATTTCATCATGAGTGTTTGATTGGGCAAGTTGCTCGTATTCGTAAACCCATTCCCGCGGATCGTCGCGATGTTTATTTAGTGTTTTTAATGCCCAGTCAGGTAAACTTTCAAATTTATCGTAGTCATCCCGATGATGTGCATAGTGAAATCCTACTTCTCTCCAGGTAATAATTTCATCAAGAAATGAATCAATGTTAGGGTTTCCGTTGAAGAACCCACCTGTTGAACCATTGTTGTATGTGATTTTGTCTAAATCCCACCCATCAGGTTGATGATTTAGGACTGTTTTAACAATTTCGTATTCTGATATTTTTCCAAAATGAAGCCAGGGGCTCAGATTGCTTGTCTTTTTTTCATCAGGGTCGTTTCTCTTTTCATCGTAAACTAGTAATCCATTTTTTATAAATTGCCCTAGCATTCCAAGAGCTGCCTGTCGGTCTCCATACCATTCAATCGGTTTAATGCTATGATTTATGGATAACTTTTTTATAAATGAAGAGATATTGTGTAATGCCGTTTTTGCGTCCGGAATATCTTGAAAATACTTTTCGGGTAGTTCAATGACTTCTCTGTTTTTAAGATCTTCAAGTGGATCTTTCTTTGGAGGGTTTGTTAACGCCTCAAGGAAATTCTTTTGCACTATTTTTCTGAACAGATAGGCGCTGTATGGATCTTTTTCGGTGAGCCCAAGAGGTATAAGGCCATTGCTATCTATTGATATGTATGGAACAGACATCTCTCCTGGATAAGTGCTATTCCGCTGCCTCATAATAAATACCGGGTATTCATCTGTAATTAGTGCAGATGCCTTTTTTGCCAAATCAAAAAGAAGCTTTTTGTATTGCCCGGGTTTTTCCTCAACAAACGATATATAATTTAGATTGTGATCGTCTGCAAAGGATAGATGCTCCTTCATACCTTGCATCATAAACGTATGAGAGCGATCGCTTGCCCAGGGGTAATCACAAGAAAAACCTTCAAACACAAGCAATGGCTTACCAAGTTTATTGGCCCAGGCCACGGCATATTCAAGAGCAAAATTGTATTGAAATCTTCGGTTAATTTGCATCCAGTATAGAACATAATCCCCTTCGGAATTAGGTTCTATACTGTTTCTTTTAAAGACTCTTTTGCTGTTTATGCTTTTCATAGATTTAAAAACAGAACAGCAGGAAAATCAATTCCCGGGTCTAAACTAACTCTTTCTTTTTCTCAGCTCGCTTTCTGTCGTTGTGATCTAAATGAAGTTTTCTGATCCGTAGACTCTTCGGTGTTACTTCAAGAAGTTCATCTCTGTCGATAAATTCAATAGATTGCTCCAGGCTCATCTTTTTGGCCTGGGAAATTTTTACAGAATCAGCTGTTTGTGTTGCACGATGATTAGTTAGATTCTTTTTCTTTACAACATTTATAACCATATCATCTGCACGGTTGTTTATGCCTACAACCTGGCCTGTGTACACCGGATCACCCGGTTCTACAATGAACTGGCCTCTGTCTTGCAAACCTTCAAGTGCATACGGTGTTACATCACCTTGTTCAAGAGAAATCAGAGCTCCTCTGGTCCTGCCGGCAATCTCACCGGCATACGGGCCATACTCATCAAATTGCTGGTGCATAATACCAGTGCCCCTTGTTTCAGTAAGCATTTCACCGCGAAATCCAATCAGACCTCGGGATGGTACTTTAAATTCAATACGATTGTTTTCGCCTTCCTGCACCATAGAGGTCATGATCCCTTTTCTCTTTTGAAGGTTATCAATCACTTTATTGCTGTAATCAGTGTGCACGTCAATTACAACCTCTTCGAATGGCTCATGCAGCTTGCCGTCAATTTCACGGTAAAGCACTTCCGGCCTTGAAACTGCGAATTCAAAACCTTCACGCCGCATGGTTTCAATAAGAATTGACAGCTGAAGCTCTCCCCTTCCAGCCACACGAAAAACATCAGGATTATCTGTTGGTTCAACTCGAATGGATACATTGGTTCGTATCTCTTTGTTTAACCTGTCTTTAATCATATTTGATGTTACATAGTCTCCCTCGCGGCCTGCAAATGGCGAATTGTTTACCCGGAAATACATTGCCATTGTTGGTTGATCGATATCGTAGTATTCAATAGCCACAGGATCAGAAATATCAGTCAGTGTATCCCCTATTTCAACTGCATCATATCCGGCCATTGCAAAAATATCGCCTGCTGAGGTTTTATCTACCGGCTCCCGGTTTAAACCGTTAAATGTAAAGAGTTTCGTAGCTTTACCTTTTGCTTTCTGATTTCCTTTTCTGTCAAGCAGTACAATTTCCTGGTTCGTTTTAATAGTGCCTTGCTCTACCCTTCCGATGGCAATTCGGCCAACATAATCGTTCCAGTCTACACTACTGACAAGCATTTTAAATGGCGAATCTGTAACCTGTTCGGGAGAAGGTATATGCTCGACAATCTTATCAAATAGCGGGTCAAGATTGTCGTTTTCATCATCCAATTCTGTTTTTGCGATACCATCAATAGCAACTGCATAAAGAACCGGAAAATCAAGTTGTTCATCATCGGCATCGAGTGATACGAACAGATCAAAAATCATGTTCAGAACTTCATCAGGTCGTGCATCTTTTCGGTCAATTTTGTTGATCAAAACAATCGGTTTATAACCTAATGCAAGTGATTTTCTGAGAACAAATTTTGTTTGTGGAAGGGGGCCTTCAGCAGCATCAACCAATAGAATTACCCCGTTCACCATTTTTAGTATACGCTCTACCTCTCCACCAAAATCAGCGTGACCCGGTGTATCAACAATATTGATTTTTGTGCCTTTCCAGTTGATGGCTGTGTTTTTAGAACTAATGGTTATTCCCTTCTCTTTTTCGAGGTCACCGGAATCCATAACGCGGTCGGCAATTTGCTGGTTCTCTCTGAATGTACCGCTCTGCCGTAGCATCTGGTCTACCAAGGTTGTTTTTCCATGATCTACGTGAGCAATAATTGCAATATTTCGAATGTCTTGTGTCATAAAATTGATTTATCAACTGCTATATTTCGGCAGTTTGATTTTTTTTGTAGTTACTATTCTTTGTAGTATCTGCTTAAATACCGGCACCTAATGAAACGGAAAAACAGACAGCCTTAAATATACGATTAAATTCTGTGATAACTGTGTTATTTATTCGTAAACCTTTCTGTCAATTTCGGAATTAATTAATAGCAGTGAGTTTTATCACCAATCTACTCTGTTAATAGTCGTAACAAATCTTTCTGACTACTCTGTTGGCAAATTGGTTATATACGATATTGTCTGAAACTGATTAGATTCGCAATACATGCCCTCTTTCACCACTTACCTTGATCAGTAAAATCTCCATCCAACCCTACTTCTATTTTTGTATGTTCTTATAGAAGATGAAAACAAAGAAACTTGTGATGAAGACGATAAAAAT
Source organism: Balneolaceae bacterium (assembly GCA_007123985.1). GTDB lineage: Bacteria > Bacteroidota > Rhodothermia > Balneolales > Balneolaceae > Rhodohalobacter. Next base: position 5,279 of record SLGA01000012.1, read on the forward strand.
TTCGACTGTTCAGTTTGAACACAAAAGCAGAGATAAAATCTACAACCTAAGTGTGATCGATCAAATGAGCAGAAAAGCCTCTCAAGAGGGTGCCGATATCGTTGCTTTTCACGAATGTTGTATTTCCGGTTACACAGTAGCTCAATCACTTTCTGAATCCGAAATGCTGGATCTTGCTGAACCCGTTCCAAATGGTGAAAGCATCCGGAAACTTATAGAAATTGCAGATAAAAACAGCATAGCCATATTAGCCGGCCTTTTCGAAAAAGATTTAAACGGAAAATTGTACAACACATATCTCTGTGTTACCCGTAATGGAGTGGTTGCCAGTTACAGAAAAATGCACCCTTTCATCAGCAAATACATTTCATCGGGAAATCAATATGTTACGTTTGAACTGAATGGTTGGTCTTGTGGTATACTGATCTGCTACGACAATAATATTATCGAAAATGTAAGAGCCACGAACCTTCTTGGGGCAGATATCATATTTATGCCACATGTTACCATGTGTACACCTTCAACAAGGCCGGGTGCCGGTTTCGTTGATCCCAATCTTTGGGAAAAACGGCATGAAGATCCTACATCTCTACGAATAGAGTTTGATGGATTAAAAGGAAGGCAATGGCTACTGAAATGGCTTCCTTCACGCGCTTATGACAATGCTGCTTACGTAATCTTTTCAAACCCGATAGGTATGGACTATAATCAACTGAAAAACGGTTGTTCAATGATATTAGACCCATTCGGTGATATTATTGCAGAGTGCCGAAATTTGGGTGATGATTTGGCTACAGCAACAATTACACCCAAAAAACTAACGGATGCTGGCGGATATCGTTATAAAAAGGCAAGGCGACCCGATCTATATCGTACCGTTTTAGGTCAAGATCATAAACCGAAACAACATATTTCCTGGTTAAATAGCGAAAACGCATAAGTAATATATTTAACAAGCTGAGATCCTATATTTTAAAAATCAAATATCTAAACTTTTATGGACTTAAAAATAACTGGTCAGCGTTTTATCGTATGCGGAGCAAGCAGTGGTTTTGGAGAATCAATCACACGGCAACTTGTTCGTGAAGGAGCCAACGTTGTTGCCGTTGCAAGACGGGGCGATCTTCTGAAAGACAAATTCAGCAGTTTTAAAAAAAGTGTTGAATGTATTGAAGGCAGTTTGATTTATCGGGAAACATTGGATAAAGTTGAATCTATTGCCAAAAAAAATGAAATACATGGAATTGTATTTAATGCAGGTGGCCCGCCTACTGGTACACCGTTGCAAACAAATATGGATGACTGGGATGCTGCATGGCAATTGGTTATGCGTTGGAAAATAAACATGGCTCTGCGACTAACCCCCTATTTCGTGGAAAATGGATATGGCCGATTACTGTTTATTGAAAGTCAATCCGTAAAACAGCCTCTTCCCGCGCTCACACTTAGTAACGCATTTCGTGCAGGTGTTACCGGCTTTGCGAAAACGCTGGCTCATGAAGTTGCAAGCAAAGGGGTAACAGTAAATGTTCTGGCTCCCGGTTCGCACGAAACACCTGCAATTGAGAGAGTAATTAAAAATAACAGTAGCATGAAGGATATCTCCTTTGATGAGGCAAAAGCTGAAATGGAAAAAAACATCCCTGTTGGCAGGATGGGTAAGGCTGAAGAGTTTGCAAGCCTAGCAACATGGCTATTATCGCCCCATAGTGGTTATGTTACGGGGCAGACGATAAGCCATGACGGTGGCTCTGTTTCAGGATTATTTGGGTAAATAAATTTCCTATTTAATTAGATTTCATTCTATATGAACTATCTTTTTTATACATGCATTTTTCTATTTTTTGCACTTTCCAGTAATCTCTATGCACAGCACTCAGAGCTTCAGGACTTTGGCAGTTCATCACTTGGTATCTTCTCAACATTGGGAGCATCACCGTCACCCATGATTTATGGTAGAAGTGACGCAATGGGATCGCTGGAATTTGCCATACGCGACTCTGTTCGTGATGTCTTTATCAATCCTGCCGCTTACTATTCAAAGCAGGGAGTTTTTTTCAATCCTTCAATTACCCGCCAAACAACAGAGCAAGAAATTCCATTTGGCACTATTGAAACACCAATTTCAAGCAGATTAACATCATCTTCAGGCACGTTTCCTATAGCTGTCTTTTATGATTATGTAAATCTGCATATCGGTGTACTAACAGGCTTTATGAATTATAGTAGAAGTGAAAATCGTCGTTTAGAGCCTCCAGAAATCGATTTTTCACTCAATCAAACAAATGAAATTGAAGTATCCGATTTTCCATTGATGCTCATTACCGGATACAAATTATCGGATAGGGTGAGAATCGGCGCTTCCTACAAACTGCTTTCATTTGAAAGAAAGAGCACATTTATCAACAGAGTAAATCAGATTGAATCAGAAGAAAACTACGATCACAAAACTCAATACCTCAGAGTTGGGACTGTAATAAATCTTTGGAGTGGAGAATCACGAATTTCTGGAGGTATTTACACGCAGCGATATGATTCTCGATGGTCAGATTCAGCCGGGAACTTTTGGGAAAAAACAGATGGCTACATATTCAGAACAGATCATCTGCAGCCAATTACCAACTCATTTTCATTAGCAGCCAAGTTTAGCTTCGAAAATCGGGAATTTACAAGCAGAACTTCGCAAAATATTTATACTGATTATGATGAATCCCTTCAAGTTGTTCAGTTTGGTGTTGGCTTACGCAGAGAATCAAATACATCCGAAATGGGTATTGAAGTTGTTTACAATCCAATAAACTATAATCTGTATAGCGTTGAAGATTTTCAAGATCCTGTTGGTTCTGCAGTTTATCGACAAGAAATACGTGAGAATCTACTGCGGTTGAGAGGTGGATTTGATTGGTTACTTGTATCAACATTACGGCTCCAGGGAGGACTCTCTTATACAATCAATTCTGAGAGAACCCTGTTTGAGGAATATATCACAGAAATTCCCGGCAGTGACTTTTTCAATCAAAACAGCCGTAACGAAATAATATCTGATATTGGTAATCGCATACTGCTTACTAGCGGATTAACTTATTCTATTGGTAATTTCGCTTTTCAGTACAGCATAAATTCACGATTTCAGTCATCACAATTTGATCAGAAAAGGATCATCAATAGAATAAATATTCACTACCAATTCTGAATACTAATGAACTGGATACAAAAAGAGATAACCATTCACTCTAAACCGCGTGGCTTCCATCTAATTACCGAAGAAATTTTGAAGAATATTCCTGAGATTTCTTCCCTGAAAATGGGTATTGCCCATATTTTCATTAAACATACAAGTGCCGGTTTAACCATCAACGAGAACGCTGATCCCTCCGTACGACGCGACTTTGAATCTCATTTCAACCGAATGGTTCCTGAAGATTCCTCCCTATTTGAACATACACTTGAGGGTACAGATGATATGACCTCCCATCTGAAAAGTTCACTTCTTGGTCAGTCCATTACCATACCTATAACGAACGGCAGATTTAATTTCGGAACCTGGCAAGGAATTTATCTGTGTGAACACAGGAATTTTGGTGGCAGAAGAAAACTGGTTATCACTGTTTATGGTGCCTGATAATGCCTACATTCTATTTCAAATTACCTTCAAAGTACTATGGCACCAAATTTTAAAGACTTACCAAAAATAGAACTCCACCTGCATCTCGATTGCTCGCTGAGTTATGAGGTTGTAAAACAGCTGGATCCTGATATTACTGAATCTGAGTTTAATGAAGAATTCATTGCTCCGTTAGGCTGTACAGGGCTTTCGGATTATATTGAAAGAGCTAGTCGCGGAATTGAACTTATGCAAACAAAAGAACAGCTTCGGCTGGTTACACTCGATCTTTTCAGGCAGTTAAAAGATGATAACGTGGTCTATGCAGAAATTCGGTTTGCCCCGCTACTTCATATTCAAATGGGCTTATCTCCCCACGAAGTTGTAGAAACGGTCAATAACGCCGCTGAAGAGGGAATCGAAAAGACAGGAATTGAAGCTTCCATTATACTGTGTACGCTACGGCACTATTCCGAAGAGCAAAGTATGGAGACAGTTCAATTAGTTGACTCATTTTACGGCACGCTTGTTTGCGGATTTGATATAGCCGCTGATGAAGCAGGTTTCCCCGTCGATAATCATCTAAAAGCATTTCAGTTTGCTAAAGATAGGGCTATAAATTGCACCGCACATGCCGGTGAAGCAAAAGGAGCTGAAAGTGTGTGGGAAACAATACAGCATTTTGGACCGTCCAGAATTGGCCATGGAGTGCGAAGTGCAGAAGACCCTTCTTTAATAGAGTACATCCAAAAACATGACATTCATCTCGAAATATGCCCTACAAGTAATATTTTGACAAAAGTTTTCCAAAAAATTGAGGATCATAATATCGACAGTCTTTTTAACAAAAATGTCTCTCTGAGTGTAAATACGGATGGAAGAACCATTTCTAATGTAACTCTTGAAGATGAATACTTAACATTAAACAGAGTTTTCAGCTGGAATTACACGCATTTCAAAAAGTGCACTTTTGAAGCTTTAAAACACGCATTTACAACAAATGCAAAAAAGGAAATTATCCGACAACGATTAAATGATAGTTATAAAGATTTATAAAATATTGCTTTGAGAACTTTAGATAATAAATTAAATTTATTTAATAAATACGTTGATTTTCAGGCAGGCCTGCCTATACTGCAACAATGGCAAAAAGGTATTGATTCAAGTTAAAGCCTTGATTATACTGCAAATCAAAAAGCGATATTTAGCAAAAACGAATAGAAGTAAGTTGAATAAGCCTGTGAGCTGAAATTAATCAGAATCAAAGTGCAAAATAAACAGAGTGGGAATTCTGAATTTAATGACCTGAGCTATAAAAACATTATAGATGGTGCGGATATCGGGACTTGGGTATGGAATTTTCAAACGAACAAAATTACTTATAATGAGAAGTGGGCGTCCATTCTTGGCTATACCCTAAATGAACTTAAGCCTCTGAATACAGACACCTGGAAAAAATTAGCTCACCCTGATGATGTTGAAAAAGTTATATCCAGCCTGAACAATTATCTTGACGGTAAGAGCGAATATTATGAATGCCGCTTCAGAATGAAACACAAAGAGGGACATTGGCTTTGGATTCTTGATAAGGGGAAAATAATTACAGACGAGAACAATGGTGAGGCTAAAATAATGACGGGGATGCACTTAGACGTTACAGAAAAAATGCAGCTTCAGGAGGATGTGATGAAGCAGACTGCATTTCAAAAACTGTTGCTAAAGATTGCCAGTACCTACATCAATGTGAATCTCGATGAAGTAGATTCAATTATTCAGCAATCACTAAAAGAGATGGCTGAATTTGTACATGCTGATCGTGCCTACATCTTCAGTTACGACTTTCAAAGCTCTTCAACGTCCAACACCTTCGAGTGGTGTGCTGAAGGAATATCACCGGAAATTGACAATCTGCAACTTCTCTCGATGGATAGTGTTCCTCACTGGGTCAGTAAGCATTTACGAGGACAACCGTTATACATACCGGATGTAAATGCTTTACCGGATGACGGACCTCTTGGGTTGCGTGCCATTTTAGAACCTCAGGGCATCCAAAGCCTCATTACCATACCCATGATTCATGAAGATGATCTGCTCGGATTTGTAGGGTTTGATTTTGTAAGAGATCCATACGAATTATCAGAAAAAGAGATTACGTTGCTCACTCTCTTTTCTAATATGCTCGTCAACATTCAGGACAGAAAAAATAAAGACCTAAAACTAAATTCTTTCTTGTCCATCACTCAAAATCAAAACGAAAAGCTGAAACATTTTGCGCATATTCTGTCACATAATATCAGATCCCATTCCTCAAATATTTCGATGATTCTGGCACTAATTTCTGATGAGTATCCTGAATTGCACGAATTTCAGCTAATCAGATTATTAAATACAGCGTCCGACAAACTTTCTGAAACCATTCGACATTTAAATAAAGTTATACTCATTAATACTTCTTCGCCGGAGAAATTAACAAGCCTTAATTTACACGACATAATTGAGCATACCATTCGAACTCTTTCATACATGGCAAAAAATGAAGGGGTTACAATCGAAAATAATGTACCTTCTGATACAATTGTAAAAGGTGTGGAATCTTATTTAGACAGTATTTTAATGAATTTGATAACCAATGGTATCAAATACTGTTCGGATGAACGTGAAAGTTATGTAACTCTATACATCGAAGAAGTAAATAATCACTTAGTTATTTGCGTAGAGGATAACGGACTTGGAATAAATCTTGAAAAAAACAGAGACAAAATTTTCGGTATGTACAAAACTTTTCACGAACATCCGGATTCGAGGGGAATTGGATTATTCATTACTAAAAATCAGATAGAGGCAATGGGTGGAAAAATTGAAGTAGAAAGTGAAGTTGGCAAAGGCTCAATCTTTAAAATTTATTTACCACATGATGAATACAAGTAAGACATGCATTATTGATGATGATGAAATCTTTGTAATTGTTGCAAAGAAAATCATGAAAGTAGCGGGCTTTTCGGAAGAGGTTACAAATTTTAAAAACGGCAAAGATGCCATCGATTTTTTTCGGGAAAATATAACCAATGCTACCATCATACCAGATATGGTTTTTCTTGATCTGAATATGCCGCTAATGGACGGTTGGGATTTTTTAGATGCCCTGGATCAACTGGACCTGCCCAAAAAAGTGAAGGTTTTTATTTTCACATCTTCCATAGATCCCAAAGATGAGAAACGCTCTCAAGATTATTCAATAGTAGAAAGATTTATTGAAAAACCGCTAACCATGCAAAAGCTAAAGCTGATTTCGGAATCTGAAGAAACTGAAAGTTAGATCAAACCTAAATTCCCTTCTTCAATTTTAGCATTTTTGACATGAAATCCTGTGGGATGGGATGTGACAACTCATTCGACTGAGCAGCGTGTTTTACATCTTCAACGGTGTAAAATGCATTTGGTGCATATTCATCGATAATATCTGCAAGATCCTGCCAGCGTTTTCTTTTCGCAACTGAAAATATCACCTTAACAGGGCCATATTTCCCCATACCATCAACTTCGGTTACTCTGAAGTCTGCTTCTTTCAGCTTTTTTGAAAGCTCTTCACTCTCTTGCCCTACAATAATTCGAAAAATCTGAATTCCCATTTTCATTTTCTCTTCAATATACATTCCAATATATGTACCTGTAGCAAAACCGGCTGCATAGGCTACATAATTGAACCAGTTATCCAGGTTCTGAAAAATTTGTGCTACTACAATAATCCAGATGAGAACCTCAACAAACCCCAATATGGTAGCCTTGCCTCGCAATCCTTTCGATACAAACATAATACGCAGCGTACCAATACTCACATCAAGAATCCGGGCAACGAAAATGAATACCGGAAGCCAGACAGCAGGAATAATATCAATTATTAACATGACCAAAAACCCATCCTTTTAATTGAATTAAAAATGATAAAAAAAAAGCGTGATTTGAAGCCCAAATCACGCTTTAAGCGGAGAGAGAGGGATTCGAACCCTCGATACCCTTTTGGGGGTATACTCCCTTAGCAGGGGA
>SLGA01000277.1 GCA_007123985.1 Balneolaceae bacterium
GCAATCGCAGAGATGATGAAGACGAGTGTAGTACTTTTTATTTTGCGGTGTCATGAAGTATGAATTTCTTTAGAGTTCAGAAATTCATACTTCAATTAATTTAAAAAGTTTCCGAGTTCACATAATCTCCAATTATTTGCTGGAGCTGAATTCGGGCACGATTAATTCTTGACTTAACAGTGCCCATTGCGGTGCCTGTAATTTCGGAAATCTCTTCGTATGTGAGTTGCTGAATGTCTCTCAAAACGATTACTTCACGGAAGTCGTCATTAAGCTGCATTAAAGCTTTTTCTAACTCTTCCATAGAGTTTTTGAGATGAAGCTCATCGTCCTGTAGCAATGTTTTGTCAGTAATTTCAAATTCTCTGTCATCAGGATCAGACTCATCAGCATGAATAGAAATTGTACTCATTCGTTGCTTTTTTTTGTACATACTCTTAGCAAGGTTCAATGCAATGGTATAGATCCATGTAGAGAGTTTAGCTATACGCTGGTATGAGTATCGGCTTCTGTAAACTCTTAAGAAAGTTTCCTGAACAAGATCTTCACAATCTTCATGGTTGTGTGTATACCTGAAAAGAAAGTTGTGAAGCCTGTCTTTAAATCTGTAGACAATTACGTCGAATGCCTGAACCACTCCATTTTGAAGTTGTTCCATTACATCTTCGTCCGACATTTGATGAAGCTTAGCTGCTTTTGAACCTTCCATTTTAGAACCTCCGTAAATCTGCGTTGCTGTTAAGCAAAACCGGCAAGAAATCTATCCGATAATGCGCTTTATAAGCAGAAGAAGTATCGATGGAGGATCTAAAGTGCTGAAGCCTTTAATCGCACTGTCGGCGTCTAAAATAGCTTCGAATATCTGCGGCATCTCAGCAAGTTTAAAATTGGAAGCTTCCCTGTATTGATGATTAAAAATATAAGAACTTTTAATTCCAAGCTGGGTTTGAACTTCCTGTTTGCCAAGGCCTCTTTCCCTTAATCGGCAAATTTGCCAGATATTGCTAAACACTATGTAAAAGAACCCCACGGATTTAATTACTTCTGCCGTGTTGTTATTACTTTGATGCAATATCTGTTCCGCAATCTTGAGTGATTTGTGTAAATCTCTTGAAATTACCGCCTCTTTTAGCTCTACGGTGTTATATTCGCGGTATGATTCGGTAATTTTTTTTACATGATCTGTTCCGATCTCCTGTGAAGTGTCTACAAAAGTGCACAGTTTTTCTATTTCTGTGGACAATAGCTTTAAATCTGGCCCTACAAGCTGCGCCAATAACTGAGCAGCCGCCGGGTTTATACTCATTCGATGTGAATGCCGCGTCCAGTCAGAAATCCAATCAGGCAGTAGATTCTCATGTATTTTGTTGAACTCGTACAAACCAATATGGTTTCTGGCTTCTTTACTGCTTAAATATTTACCAAGTTCCCGGCGTTTGTCAGGAAATTTTTGATCGATAATGCAGAGAAGTGTGGTAGGATTCGGGCTTTTAAAATACTCCAAAAAACTTTGAGTGGTACCGCCTTCAACATTGCCAAACTTCTGAAACTCGCGAATAATCAAAATACGCCGGTCTGCCAACATTGGATAGCTTCGGGCTATGCCAACAGCTTTTTCTGCACTGGTTTCTGCCCCATAAAACAGATCAAAATTAAAATCTTTCATTTCATCAGGTATTAGCTTTTCAACCTGCTCCTGAATCAGATCAATTAAAAAGCTTTCCTCACCGTACAAATAAATGACCGGTTTTAAGGCTTCCCCTTTTTTGATGCTTTTATATAAAGCCCGAAATGTATCTAAACTGGATTGATATTTAGCCAATTGTGCTACGGATTAAATGCTATTTGATTGGCATGAATTATTGAATTCCAATGGCATACTGTATTCCACCAAGCAGGTGATCAAGAAATAGTGGTTCAGAAAATGATTCTTTTGTATGGCCTAAACCCGTATAAAATGAACGGCCACCATCATATTCATGATACCATGCAATCGGATGATTTCCGGGATGATCACTTCCTTCAAAACTATCGGTATCCAGTTTTAAAAGTATGTTCACATTCTCATTCATATAACCGAAATTATACCATTCATCTACTTTTACCCATGTATCATCAAGATGTGAAGTGGATGGATGGTTGTGATTTATAACGTTAATAATTGCCTCATGAACTCCGGGGGGATGGTTCTCAAAATATGCACCTACAAGTTCGCCGTACCACGGCCAATCGTACTCGGTATCCGTTGCGGAATGAATTCCTGCAAATCCACCTCCATTTCTTATAAAAGCTTTAAATGCTTCTCGTTCTGCATCAGTAAAAACAGTCAGCGTTGTATTCAGAAATACTACCGCATCATAAGCTGAAAGATTCTCTTCTGTAAAGTATTCAGAATTCTCCGTCCAGGTTACGTTAAAACCGTTTAGGCGCCCTAATTCAACAACAGCTTCCACACCAACTTCAATGGAATCGTGCCTCCACCCTTCTGTTTTAGTGAATACCAGTACAGTAAACTCAGATTCCTCAAATTGGTAGGTTTCGTGCACAGTTCCATCGCTTGATGTGCAGGCTGAAGCCGTATGAATTAGCATAAAAGGTAAAAGAATAATCATGAACTGTTTCATAATATGATAGTTTATGCTTCGATTGTAGTTCCACAAAATAGTAAAGTTTAGAGATTGATGACGTTAAATCCCGGCATTATCCTGAAGCCAGCTGATGGTATCAATCTGGTCAGGTTTCCACCAGATGGGTGGTGTTTGTGCAGATGATAATGGTTCAATCACCAGTTCTCCGGAACTTTGACCTATATATTCTTTAGTTGAATAGATGGATTGAATGCCACTTCGGAATTTTTTAGTGATTACATCCAGTGTATTTTTATCGCCTTTAACCCATTTTAAAACGTACTTTTCTACAGGTTTTGACAGGTTCTCTTCAATCAAAAAATCATCCAGCCATGCTTGTTCAATTCCAATCGCCTTGTTGAAAGCAAAACGATGAAACAGAGACGAAGCGGGTTTTGAGTGCTGGGGGTTTTGCAGCCAAAATTGCTCAATATAATCTGTAAAAGAGCATTTTTCCTCGTTCAAATGAAAAGGAGCAACTACAATGGCAACAGATCTGCATCCTTCTCCTCCATATCGAAATACTGCTTCTGTAAGATCTCTCATTGTATCAGCCCGGTTATCTGTGATAAGTGCCACAGAAAAATGTGCTGTTCGCATTAAAGATGGTGTGCTGCCACAAATTATCCGTTTCTTGGTTAGTAGTGACTTTACCTGCCCCGATGAAATTTCAGAACCGGCAAACAGTAGTGCATCAGCTTGTTCTACAGTTATATTGCCAAGATTTGTACACCAATCAACACTACCATCATTTGCTCCTTTATGCTGTTTATAATACTCAAGAAATGCTGGTAATAAATAGGGATCTTTTCGTGAAATTTTGCCAAAGTAATTACCTCCAGTCATAATTACCGATAGAGCATCCTGAAAACCCACAAGTGGTAAATTACCGGCATGAAGACAGAGGATATGTTTATGC
>SLGA01000176.1 GCA_007123985.1 Balneolaceae bacterium
CAAAGCCTGAACAACCAGGGGCGATCGTTTAAATTCGACTCCATTGAATGCCTGGCCGCATTTGTAATAACTGCTGATGACCCGGATAACATCCATTCAAACTGGGTTCCCGATTTTATAAACCGCGGAAACTGGCTGCAGGCGGAATCGGCCATTTATCTTCACAGCGAAACACTTCGAAGTCCGATGGGGCTTAATCTTACCGCCTACGCTGAACGAGAAACAGCTGAACCAATTCAAACTGAATATGGCGGTGATCTTATTGAATTTGAAGCAGTATTGGAAATCGTAAAAAGAGAGTGGCTGCAGTGAGAGCCAATTAACAGAACCTGAGAACATGAAACCATTCATTCACATATCCGCGCTGCTGTACACTTGTTTGATGATCACAACCTTCGTTCAGGCTCAAATTATCGTGAGCCCCAATGCATCTATAACATCTATACAGGCAGGAATTGACCAGGCTGCTGCCGGCGATACAGTGGTTGTATATGCAGGCACGTATCAGGAGAATAACATTGAAATCACAAAACCGCTTGTGCTCATGGGAATTGATCGACCTGTGATTGATGGCAACAATGAAGGGACCATTTTGGTGATACGTGCCGATAGTATTACCGTTCAGGGCTTTGAATTCAGAAATACAGGGCGAAGTTACATCCGTGATTATGCAGCAATATTAATCGATCAGGCGAGTGATTTTATTGTTAAAGAGAACCATCTGTACAACGTTTTTTTTGGCATCTACCTCGCCGAAACCGATCGTGGCAAAGTGCAAAACAACCGGATTGAATCGTACGACAGGCGCGAAGCCTCATCCGGTAACGGGATACATCTCTGGTATGTCAGAAATCCCGAAATTATCGGGAATAGAGTGGAAGGCATGCGCGATGGAATCTACCTGGAGTTCGCTGAAAATGCCCGGATTCACGGTAACATCAGCAGCAAAAACAACCGGTATGGGCTGCACTATATGTTCTCGAATGGAGGAACCTATTACGATAACACATTCAGAGAAAATGGTGCCGGTGTTGCGGTGATGTACTCGGAAGATGTAGATATGAAAAACAATCTATTCGAGCATAACTGGGGACCATCATCTTACGGACTGCTATTAAAAGATATGCGCCAGAGTAACATCGAAGGCAATCGCTTCTACAAAAACACCGTGGCAATCTATTCTGAAAGCTCAACAAATATTCAAATCAAACGAAACCAGATTGAACAGAATGGCTGGGCGGTTAACATCAAATCGAGCAGTGCACGGAATTACTTTACGGAGAACAATTTCATTGAAAACAGCTTCGATGTACGCACCGACAGCCCTCGCAATAACAACCTTTTTGAGGGAAACTACTGGAGCAACTACGAAGGGTACGACCTTGACAGGAATGGAACAGGTGATGTACCCTATCGCCCGGTGAGCCTCTTCTCTGTGATTATTGAAAAACAGCCCGAATCACTGATTCTAATGCGAAGCATGTTTATTCGCCTGCTTGATACAGCTGAACGAATAATGCCCGTGCTCACACCCAAAACACTTTACGATGAACAACCAAAAATGCATCGAATACAATGATTGAAATCAAAGAGCTTAAAAAGTCTTTCGGCAGCCTTGAGGTACTCAAAGGCATAAATCTTATGATTCCAAAAGGGCAATCCACCGGTATTGTGGGCCCGAACGGCGCCGGAAAAACCACACTAATCAAAACCATTCTTGGCCTTGTGAAACCAGATTCAGGAAGCATACAGGTAAATGAAACCGTGCTGAACGGCAACTGGCAGTATCGGCGTAACATCGGGTACATGCCGCAGGTTGCACGTTATCCGGAAAACATGCGGGTACACGAACTTCTTGAATTTATAAAAGGCTTACGAAATCAGCCGGCTCAGTATGAAACTGAACTGATTGAGCAGCTTCATCTTGGTCCCGAGCTGCAGAAAGAGTTGCGTACACTGTCGGGCGGTAATCGCCAGAAAGTAGGCGCCACACTTGCCATGATGTTTAACCCCGACATTCTTTTTTTTGACGAACCTACCGCCGGTCTTGATCCAAAATCGAGCCAAAAGTTCAAAGAGCGAGTTCAAACCGAAAAAGAGAACGGCAAAACCATAATTATTACATCACACATCATGAGTGAACTTGAGCAGCTCGTAGATCATGTAATTTTTATCCTCGATGGCAACGTTCGCTATTACGGATCTACAAAAAACCTGCTTGCAGAAAGCAATGAAGAGCGCCTTGAAGGAGCTATTGCAAGCATGATGGAAATGGCCTGACTTGAATGTAACAATCTGATAAAATGAATTCACTACTACTTCACATCGCAAAAAATGAATGGAAAAGCCTGCTGCGAGGCAAATGGGTAGTTGGGTATGGGCTTATATTCCTTCTTCTTACCGATTCACTGCTGCGTTTTGGCGGAGGCGGACCCGAAGCCCTCCTGAGCTTATCGAATGTTATGCTTCTGTTTATTCCCCTGGTTGGAATGATTTACGGTATCCTCTATATCTATCAGAGCCGTGAATTCATTGAGCTTCTTCTCACTCAACCAATCGATAGAAAAGTACTCTTCTGGGGACTTTTTGTTGGCATATCCACTCCGTTGATGCTCGCTTTTGTGATTGGTTCTCTGCTACCACTTGGCTGGCACGGCATATTAATAAAAGGTGCAGCCGCATCTGCAATGGTACTTGGCCTTGGTGCGGTATTAACCTTGATATTTGTTTCACTTGGTTTTCTGTTCGGGCTGACCTTCTACGACGACCGCATCAAAGGATTTGGATTTACTATTGTAGTATGGCTCTTTTTGGCGATATTGTATGATGGACTGGTACTCATGCTGGTGTTTATGTTCGGGCATTACCCGCTGGAGCGGTTTGTGATTGCTGTATCCATGCTCAACCCGATTGATCTTGCCCGCATTATGGTGATGCTTGAGTTTGATGTATCTGCATTAATGGGATATACCGGGGCTGTTTTTAATCGGTTCTTTGGCTCAAATATGGGAATCATCATAGCAAGTGCCATGCTTACGCTTTGGCTTGCCATGCCGGCGTGGATTGGATTAAGAGTATTCAAAAAGAAAGATTTTTAGATTTACAATGACATCTGCAGACAAAAAACAGATTAAAATTTGGTACTGGAGTGGTGCCACACTTGTTTTTTTAATTCTGATAGTTGGCGGAATTACCCGTCTCACCGGCTCAGGTTTATCGATGACCGACTGGAAACCAATTATGGGAGCCATTCCACCCATAACAGAAGCACAATGGGAGGATGCGTTTGAACAGTACAAACAATTCCCGGAGTACCAACAGATTAATCGGGGGATGAGCCTCGCTGAGTTTCAGTTCATTTTTTTCTGGGAATATCTGCATCGGATGATTGGCCGGCTTATCGGGCTCGTTTTCATTCTCCCGTTTGGTTATTTCCTGATCAAAAAGAAATTAGATTCCACCCAGTTAAAACGTGCATCGCTTTTGCTTATACTCGGGCTTTCTCAGGGTTTAATGGGCTGGTATATGGTGCAGAGTGGCCTGGTTGATGTGCCAAGGGTGAGCCCTTATCGGCTTGCTGCGCATCTCTCTCTGGCATTTGCCATTTTTGGTTTTTGTGTTTGGTTTGCACTCGATCTGAAAGAACAGAGATATAAGGCGGGTAATGGCACAAAAGAACTGAAGGTTTGGCTCTGGATTTTTTTAGTAATACTCTCATTGCAGGTAATCTGGGGAGCGTTTGTTGCAGGACTCCATGCCGGGCATATCTACAACACATTCCCAAAAATGCATCAATTCTGGATCCCTCCGGAGCTATGGCTTATGCAGCCATTTGCCATCAATTTCTTTGAAAATATGGTTACTGTCCAGTGGATCCATCGCGTTCTCGCAACCCTCCTTGGGCTGATGGCAATTGGTATGTGGATTCGATCCTATCAAACAGGTACTACTTTTCAAACAAAAAAATGGATACTTGCGGTTTTTGCGCTCATATTAGTTCAGTATCTGATCGGTGTTTTTACGCTGGTCTATCATGTTCCCGTATGGCTCGGTGTACTTCATCAGGCGATGGCCATGGTTCTCTTTGGTGTAGTTATTGGTGCCTTGCATCAGATCCGTGCGGCTGTTTAATACAGAATACATTTATTTATCGACCTACCAAATCAAGAGAAAATGGATTTACATCCACACTTCAGACGAATCTGGCATTTATCACTTCTGAGTTTTATCATCGCCTCGGTAACAGGTTTTCTGTATCGGTATGGCATGTTATACCCATTGGCTGAATGGCTTCATTTTGCAAATATACGCCACGCCCATTCTCATTTGATGTTTTTTAATTGGATATCACCGCCAATCATGATTTGGATGGCGTCATCAATTATCAAGAAAAGTGATTACGCAGCCGTTCGAAATTTTTCTGTATGCATCTATACCATGCTCTTTATCGGGGCGCTCTCCTTTCCCTTTTTTCTGGTTTACGGTTATCACTCCGTACCCCTTGGGTTTGCAAGCCTGCCACTCGCTGCAATTCTATCTGGCCTGGTGATGATAACATGGTACTGGTTTATCTGGCTCTATTACCTGGCCGGAAATAATAGACCAAGGAACATTTCTAAACTTTTTTTTGATGCAGCCCTTCTCACCCTGTTTATAAGTTCACTGGGTGCATGGGGGGTATCAGTGATTCAATTTTTGGATGTACAAAACCCTCTCTTTTCATCTGCGATGACCCACTTTTTTCTCGCTACATTTACAGAGGGATGGGCAATGCTGGGAATTCTTGGAATTTTATGGTCAAAAACTTCAGTGTCACAATCAAAATTACAAATATCAGCCGGATGGTTTTGGGTACCCCTGTTATTTGGTTCTATGATGATCTTCCCGTTCAGCCTAACCCAGACCCTGATAACTCCTGTTATGCTGTTAACTGCAAAAACAGGACTTGTTCTCATTATTGCGGGTCTTATTGCGAATGTATGGTTTCTTACAAAAGAAAAAGTATTCAACACGGTGACCAGAAAAGTGATTCTCCTGCTTTTGATTTTAAAAATTTTGTTCCAGGCTGCCGCCATTTTACCGCTTGAAATTTGGCCCGGCGAGCACGGCCTCAGGGTTCTCTATCTGCATATTCTCCTGTTGGGAATTATCTCTGTTACGTTAATTGAGGCTTTCACCGGTGTAAAAGTGACTCTGACAAAAGTACTTTTTGCAATTTCTGTGCTGCTCGTAATTCTATCGCTCGGTATGATTAGCGGTTACTGGCCGGCACATCTATTACCACCTGACATCTATGTTTGGGTAATGCTCATCTCCATTTTACCCACAATTCCTGCTATTTCAATCTGGATTTTTACAGTGAAAAATATGTAGCTAAGAACAATAATTTTATGGTATTGAGTTGAATAAATTCCTATTTTGGATAAAAGAGTCTCAATAATGTATAACTAATTAATCATGCTACTATCAAAATCATGCGTCTACGGGTTAAGGGCATCACTTTACCTGGCAGCGAGAGAACAAGGAGAGTTTATACCTATCAGAAATATGAGTGATAAACTTGAAATATCATTTCACTTTTTAACCAAAATACTGCAACAGCTAACTGCAGAGGGTATTCTTGAATCATTCAAAGGGCCGAACGGTGGTGTACGCCTGACCCGAGAAGGAAGTGAAATACAACTCATTGATATAGTTTTGGCCATTGACGGGCCGCAACTACTTACTGAATGCGCTCTCGGCCTACCGGGCTGCGGGGTTAAAAATCCTTGTCCGCTCCACGATAAATGGGCCGAAACAAGAGATGCGATTCATGAGATGCTCGAAAAAACCACACTTACTGAACTAGTGCGCAAAGGAAAAGCAGAAAATCTGCGTTTAACCACAGATGGTGGTTTCGACATCCTTTTTGAGAATTAATCTGTTTTAGTGCTGTGAGTTTACTAAAAGAAGAACTTCTTGACTTGGTGCAAAAATACAATGTACCCGGGCCAAGATATACCTCATACCCAACAGCTGTTCAATTCAGTGAAGCATTTGAAATTGCAGAGCTTGAAGAAAACTTCTGCCGGAGAAAAGAGAGTGAAAATCCTCTGTCCCTATACATTCATATTCCGTTTTGTTTTTCACTTTGCTGGTATTGCGGGTGCACCAAAATCATCACAAGAGATCAAAACAGAGGGGATGTATATCTCGATTATCTTGAAAAAGAGATGGCTTTGGTCAGTAAAACCACCCATCCGCTTTCAACCTTGAAGCAGATTCATTTTGGCGGGGGAACACCAACTTTTTTAGATCCAAAGCAAATCAGAAGGCTTGGTAAGCTCATCAAGAGATATTTTACCCTTCATAAGAGTGCAGAGTTTAGTGTTGAGATAGACCCTAGAAGATGCAGCGAAGAGCACATTATTGCACTAAAACAGATAGGCTGTAACCGTGCCTCTCTGGGGGTTCAGGACACAAATGAAGAGGTACAAAAGGCGATTCACCGAATTCAGCCGTTCGGGGAGACACAGAAAGTAACTGAACAACTGAGAACCCACGGTATAAATAATATCAATTTCGATCTGATTTATGGCCTGCCGAAACAAACTCCCAGTTCATTTGAAAAGACTATTTCGGATGTAGTGAGCCTGCTGCCCGACCGCTTTGCAGTGTATAGTTATGCACATATTCCATCCATCATGCCGGCACAAAAACTGCTGAACGAAGCTGATTTTCCTTCAACCGAAGAAAAACTGGGAATGCTCGTTTACGCAATTGAAACCTTGCCCGGATTTGGCTACAACTATATTGGGATGGATCATTTTGCAAAGAAAACCGACGAGCTCAGCACTGCACTGACTAAGGGAACGCTGCAGCGTAATTTCCAGGGTTACAGCACTCATTCTGAACTTGAAATGATTGCTCTTGGCATGTCGTCCATATCACAAGGCCCAAGCCTTTACTGCCAGAACGAAAAAGATTTGAACCAGTATTATGCGAAACTGGATGAAGGCAAACTGCCTGTAAAAAAAATATTGCGCCTTACAGATGAGGATATCATCAGAAAAACCGTAATTATGCATATTATGTGCAGAGGTGAAATAATCTATAATAAGCTCTCTGAAGAACTTGGGATTACCTTTACAGAACATTTTTCCGGAGAGATTGAGAACCTGAAACAGCTCGAAGCGGATGGCCTTCTGCTCTTAACACCCAACGGTTTTAAAATAACATCCACAGGACGTCTGTTTTTGAGAAATATTGCGATGATATTTGACGAGTACCTTACACAAAGCCGGCACAAAACTGCCTACTCCAAAACGGTTTAACAGTCACTGATTTTGCACTGCAAACCCATAGTATGCTTATCTCTGTAGGGATCATCTTACTGCACCCGTTCTTTTAAGAGATTTATCAGAAGATTATCTTTCGGAATGATCGGGAAGCAGATTCTCTTCATATATGTAAATCAACACACCGGAAAATAAACTCAGAATGATTCCAAAGTTCGCTTTTACTTTGATCTTTTTGTGCTTAGCAACTATTCAGCTTAAAGCTCAACAACAAACTGAACAGGTTGAAAGCATGCTTGATGAAGCTGCTCAACTGATGGACGAGCATGATGATAATGGTGCACTTCAAATATATCTGAATATCATTGAAATCTCTCCCGATAATTATAATGCCCTCTGGAATGCAAGCTTGCTCTACTCAGCAATTGGGTTTCGGTTTGATGATGAAGAGAGACAGAAGGAGTATTTTAAAAAAGCTCAGGAATTGGCCGAAACCAGCATTGACCTCTACCCCGATCGTGGACACCCTTATTATGTGATGGCAGTGGCAAAAGGCCGAATGGCTGATCATGTAGGCGTAAACCGAAGGATTGAATTAGGGCATATTATTGAAGAATATGTAAAAAAAGCGGTGGACATAATGCCCGAACATGCACCATCCTGGCATCTTTACGGGGTGTGGCAATCAGAAGTGGCAAATGTTAGCCGTGCTGAACGAATAGCGGCAAGATTTATATCGGGCGGGCTCCCGGACGGATCGAACGAGCTTGCTGAAGAGTACCTTCGAAAAGCCATACAATTTGATCCGGGCAGCATTCTTATCAGATTCGATTTGTCCCTTCATTTCTTAAGATCCGGACAAGATGAACTTGCAATTCCAATCCTTGAAGACTTAGTGGAAATGGAGCCAAAATTAAAAGACGATCCTGAACATATTAAAGCTGCAAAAGAACATCTGAGGGAGTTACGCGGATAAATTAACGTCCCGGTCGCAATACAATGTCTACAATTTCACCCGGTGAGAGTGCTATTTCTAATGAAGGATCAATGGCAATTTTCACAGGCAATCCGCTTTCGTAGATAGCTCCGGGTCTTTGCAACTGGCTGTCGATCATTCGTATATGCGCACCAATCTGTTCGATATTCGCTTCAAAAAAGCTTCTGCCAGGCTTACGGGTACGAACTTCAACAGCCATACCCGGCTCTGGTTGTACGGTAAATGGTTGCCGCAGATATCCCACAATATAGGCCGGTTCTGCTGATTCGATTCGCAGCAGAGAATCACCGGCAGCCACATATTCACCCCGTTTATGGTGTACCAAACTCACAACCCCGCTGATAGGTGCATAAATTGGTAACGGTGCTGCCTCTGCGAGCAATGCTTCCATTTTTTGCTCCTGAACCCGGATAGCAGCAAGAACAGGATCACGATCGGATCGGGTATCATACCGCAGAAAATCTTCGTTCTCTCTGATTTTTTCACCAAGAAATCGGATAAGCTCTTCGGTTTCAGTCACTTCAATGGAAAGTAGTTCGTACTCCATTTTTGCAATTTCGTACTCTTGATCAGAAATAAGCTCTCTTTCAAAAAGCTCAGTCGCGCGCTGATAGTTTAATCGTGCCTGCCCTTTTCTCAGCTGTATAGATGCGAGCGAAATACGGGTATTCAGCTCTTCAATTTTAAGGTCTTCAAGGTTGGAGCGGTTCCTTAAATCATCGGCACCGGCATCCATACTTTCCCGGATCAGATCACTTTCTGCACGAAGCAGGCGTAACTGCGCATTCACAAACAGCGTATCCTCCCTGTAGATCTGGCCAATCAGCTGGCCTTCTTCAACCCTGTCGAATTCATTGTAGTAGAAGTTAATTAAAATACCATTTGCAGGACTAGCCACTGTTGAATGATCTCCAACAACTTCTCCAATCATTGCGGGAGAACTCACCTGATTTTCCCACAAGAAGAATACTATTATCCCTACAATCATAAATACCAGCACCGGCAATGCGCGAACGCGCAATTCTCTTAGACGCTGCTTAAAAGGAATGGGAACCGGAGTATATTTTTTTTCCATAGCCTAAATCTCCGATTCATCTTCAGCCCGAAGGCTGCTTACATTTGTAACACCTTCTATCGATTTTATTTCATCAAGTAGTAAGTCCACCCTATCCGGATCACGCATCAGCAATCTGTAGGAGAGATGTGTGGCATCAGAGTCATCACCTGATCGCTGTGATGCAAGCTTTGTTTTTAAGGTATGGCGTTGCAGAAAGTTTTGAAGCTGATCCAGTTTTGACAGTGGCAGTGCCCAGCTTAGATTCAATATCAGATCGTACCGCTGCCGTGCACCAAAATTTGTAAACCAGATAAATATCAATGCCAGAGCCGCCACAAGTACACCGATAACAGCGGTTGTGAATTTTTGGGTACCACAAGCCATCCCAACAACAATAAGGGAGAGAATATAGACCGTATCAAGTGTATCCCGGAGTATATTTCTAAAACGAACAATGGCAAAAACAGCCAGTAAACTGAAGGCTGTAACAAGGTTGTTATCCAGAACCATCATTACAAGCGCAACGGTAATAGGTATTATGATTAGTGAACTCACAAAATTTCGTGAATAAGAGAGTCCGGTGTGGGTGTACATATAGACCCACGCAAGCAACTGGCCGCACATAAACGCTAAAAGAAGGCCTAAAAGCAATGTAGGCAGATCTGTTGGAAGCGGAGCCGTATCGCCAAATTGTAACCAATCATTCATAAACCGGGAAAACGTTTAGTTATACAGTAGTTAGTCTTCTGTTTTTAATTTTTATGATACCATCAACATACTTTGCAGCAGATTGCTGTCTCAAATGGAAAACCTGAATAAGCTCTTCCATCCAGTGCGGAAACCTGTCTGTAAATTTCAATTCGAGAATTACCGTGTTTCCAAAAACCGAAACAGCGTTGTTAAACTGAGCATTGAACCCATCAATGAGTTTAAAACGAGAACAACTTTGTACAGATCTGTCGAAGGTGACCCTTGCAGAGTTGTTATCGTGCCTTTCATATGCTTCTCGCAGATACGCAACATGAATTTTTGGTGAGGCACCAATCAGATTTTGCAGATATATAAAATTTGATAGCGATTGTAACTGCTCCGGATTTTGGTGAACAAGATGGTTGTATGTGGGAATACCGCCGTTCAGAAGGTCATTAACAAACTCTCTCTTCACACTTGCGCGCTGTTTTTTAATTACTTTATTATATCTGCGTTTTATCTCAAAATAGACCGGGCCTTCATTTTCATTGTAGTATCTAAGGCGGAGTTTAAACCGGTTTCTGTCGCCATTAATGGTATCCTGATAGGTTTTCAGATTGTTCGAATCCAGATACAGACTGTTCACCCGATATGATAAATTCGGTTGGGTTTGGCCATATAAGTCACAATCGAGATAGGTTCGAACAAATTGACGAATCTGCAGAGCTTTCGACTCAGAAATTCTGTACTTCAGCTCAAACCGCTGTCTCTGGATTTTATCTACCATGGTGCGTACAAATAAAACCTCTTTTTTCCGAGGCTTCCAACAATCAACTAATTAACGGCGTATCCTTTTAAGGATAATCATATACTAATCGAGAAGAAAAATATTCTTTAACATTTTTGCTTTTCAATAAAATAAACAGCTTGATTCATAAGCACTAACAGAATTTTCAGCTATCCCGAAATGCGCATTCTGTTATTTCTTCCCTGTATGATTTTAATCAGATTTGAAACGCCGTAAAGAAGAAGAAATATGGCAATAAATAGCGCTACCGAATCGGGATTCATGATAATCAGTACAGCAATAATCAGGGTAAGAAAACCCATGATTGAAAATTGTAGTGCCAGTAATAAAATCAGCCCAAAGAAGCCTAAAAATGCCGCAAATGTGAATGGAATTAAATTTGGCAGGATGAAAATAATGATACCGGTAAGTACAGGAATAGCCGCTATAACTGGCGGGAACCGGAAATAGGCCATCAACAATCCAAGCGCCATTAAGTAGCCTCCCGCAATCAGGTACAAAAAACCGGGATAACTCAAAGTAAGCACACCGGTAATAAGTGCAAGAATAGCGTTAAAAAGCTGGCGCTCTTTTGACCGATACTGAATATTAATCTGGAAGTATTGTGCCATATCCGTTTCCTGTTACATTCTGGATAAATTCTATCGGTTCATAATATTTTCAATCTCTTTTATCTCTTTTGGCACGTCTGTAAGATTTTCAACTCCGTTATCCAAAATAATGAGATTATCCTCAATCCTGATGCCGCCAAAATTATACAGAGATTCCACTTTTTCACGATTTAAATAACGAGCCTGATCACTGTTTTCAAGAGCAGGTTTGAGCAATGCTGGAATAAAGTAGATTCCGGGTTCGATGGTAATTACCATACCGGGCATCAACTCGCGGCGTACGCGAAGAAATCGAATTCCCGGCCTGTCAATCCGATCCACTCCTTTGGGATAACCACCCACATCGTGTGTATCGAGGCCGAGAAAATGACCCAGTCCATGCGGGAAAAAGAGAGCGAAAATATTTTTTTCCATCATCTCTTCGATACTGCCCTTCACAATGCCAATATCTTTGAGACCATGCAGAATGATACGGCATGCGGCAAGATGAAGCTCCTCCATTTTAACACCGGGAGTAACCATATCAATTGTTTTATTCAGTGCATCAAGGCATACCTGATAAACAGCAGCCTGATTACCCGAAAATCGTCCGTTTACAGGAAATGTACGTGTAACGTCCGACGAATATCCCTTGAATTCGTACCCTGCATCTATTAAATAGAGTTCACCGTTGTTGATGGTTTGATTATTTTCCGTGTAGTGTAAAATGGCGCTGTTTACACCACCCGCGTGGATACCTGAATAGGCCGGTTGCAATAATCCGTTTTTCTTTTGATGATAGTCGAAGATCGCTTTTGTTTCGTACTCATTCATACCCGGCTTCAAAGCTTTCATTACTTCAAGATGTGCCAAGTTATTTACGCGTGCCGCCTCCCGCATGCAATCCAGTTCATATTCAGTTTTTATACTTCTGCAATAGGTTATCGCATCTGCAAGAGTTTCGGTATCAACGGTTAGTTCGCGATTTAAGTCCTCAATAAACTCAGCCTGTTCTTCATCAAGGCAGTAGATTAAACCCGGTTTTCTGCTATTCAGAACGGTGAGAAGCTCATTATTAAAGTGAAGATGATCCGGATTGTAAGACTCTTTAATCTCTGCGGGTTCTTTAATCCTGCCGTGCCAAACTGCAAATTGTGCATCCCGCTTCGGTGCAAATAGATGAAAATCACCTGACTTAATATCAATTACAGCATGATAATCAGGTTCATTAACCCCTGTGAGATACCAAAAATTACTCTCCTGCCGAAAGGGGAATTCGTAATCGGTACCATAACGGTACATAATTTCGGCACCTTTCAAGTAGATGAGACCTTCCTGATTCTCTTCAAACAGAGATAGCAGTTTTTCACGATGCATTTTTGCTGCTGACATAATTTTCCGTCATTTATAGTTTTTTGAGCAGGCTGATGAATGAAGTTCCTGCAGTAATGGAGTTCATTGGAATTTAGCAGTTGATTCGATCAATCAAAAAAGTTACGCAATGATTGCGGCATATTTTTAATATAACCTGCTTCCGCCTCTGATAAAGAAAGTGTTGATAAATCTGCATTCAACATGGAGGTTTTCCCATCTTTAACCATAGTAACCGATGGATTTCTGTTTGATAAAGCCTTTTCAAGATCTGCACTAATCATACCACTGCTAACCCCCTTTTCATTCATAACAGCAAATAGATATGGCCCGGTATGTTCTCCCGCAAGCAGTGTAACAGCAAGCCTGGATCCATCACCAAAATCGATGATTTTGTAGTAATGACATAACGGTATGCCTTCAAATTCTCCCTGAAAGGCAAGGTATCGTTTTCTGCCGCTAAATCCATCATCCCAAAAGCTATTTAGCAGATGAACCGAAAAATCTGCAAGTTTTTTTCCTGCACTTTTTTTCAAAAATCCTCTTTGAAACCAGTATTCTGCATCTCTCTCAAGAGGAGCAATTGTTGTTTGGTGAAACTGCGAAGGTACCGCCTTTGTCTCCCCGTTTGAGCATTCAAACCACAAATCATCAACACCGTTTGTTAGTACAATGTATTTTGCACCAACTGATTGATTATAACGGGCTGCCTGCGCTGCTGTTCCCATAGTAATTGCCACGTTTTCGGCCTTGCACTCTATTAAAATTTCGGGACTCATAGCAGAGCCGTGGATAATCAGGTCTGCGCGCAGATCATTTGTAGCATGCTGACTTTTCACAGGATTCTCAATACCAATTCGTGATTTTTTCACATCTGTTTGATGCAAAAGAAATTCAAGCCAGGAAAGCCGAACTCTCTCTTCCGGTCGATTCTTGAATCGTTTTTTTAAAACCGGATTAAAAAGCCATTTTTGACTCTTATCAATTCTGATTTGCGGGAAGTGCATTTGGGCAGGACTCTTCATAAGGTTTGAAAAGTACCAAACATCAGGGGTTCAAGAAAGATCTCATTTAAATGACATCTGTTCAGAACCCCTGTATAAAAACTCTATTTTTTCTTTTTGCCTTTTTTAGATGGTCTCTTTTTGCCCTTGTTATCTTCTTCCGGCTCAGGCTTCTTGTTGCTCATCTGCTTATTAATTATAGCCTGCTGTGCAATTGAAAGCACATTATACACCAGGTAATACAAACTCAAACCTGAGGCAAAATTATTAAACACAAAAAGAAGTATGAACGGGATGATATAGGTAAAGGCCTTCATGTTTGGCCCGCCACTTGGTGCAGCACCACCACTCATTCCTCCTGATATCTTTGTCTGAAGGAACATAGCAGCAGACATTAGCAGCACAAAACCGGCGATCTGATCACCCAGGAAGGGGATAGTGAACGGTAGATCCAGAATATAATCCGGTGCAGACAGATCACCTGCCCACAAGAACGACTGCTGACGAATAAGCATGGAGTTCTGAAAAAAGAAAAAGAGTGTGATAAGAATCGGGAACTGCAACAACATCGGCAAACACCCGCCCAGCGGATTTACTTTTGCCCTTTTATACAGTGCAATTGTCTCTTTTTGCTGCTTTTGCGGATCATCTTTGTACTTTTCCTGAATCTCTTTCATCTGCGGCTGAAGCTCTTTCATAGCCGCCATACTTTTGAAACTTTTCTGTGTAAGCGGGAAAAGAATCAGCTTGATAATCACACCAAACAGAATAATCAGTACTCCATAGTTACTGATAAACATACTTCCAAATGCAAAAAACGGGATTACCAAAAACCTTACAAGCGGATCGGCAAACCAGCGTATCAACGCATACCCGATTTCAATTACATCGTATGCATTTTCATGAAAATCACGCAGGTCGTAATATCTCAGCGGGCCTGCATAAAGTTCGTATGTAAGAGTTGGATTTTGAGCAAAACTGGACTGTACAGCCACCTGGTAGCGGTGGATTGTACCCGGTAATGACGGGTCTCCATCAACCTCACCTGAAAGAATAGCAGCATTTGAGTGTGTTACCGGCTTAATGTACTGCCCAAAAAACCTGGTTTTGGTCATTACCCAATCAATGGTACCGTTAAACCTCTGTTCGCCGGTGCCTTCTTCACCAATTTGCAGTTTCTCCATACTACCGCCAAGAAACACATTGGCTGAAGAGTTCATAGCATCCTGAACAAAATCTCTTTCTGTTAGGTTGAGTGCGGCTGTCCAGCCAAAATCAACATTGGTTCCACTGATGTAAGACTCCATGTTAACCAGCTCCACATCAACCGAATATGCATACTGCCCTGCATAAAATGTATAGGTAAACCGAATTTCAGAATCATCATCAAGTGCAAGCCTGTACCCGATGTTTATGCTTTCACCATCTTCCAGCTCAAAGCTGCCGCTTTCATGGAGAGGTTCAAAAACCAGTTCGTTGGTTTCAATGTTGTAATTCTGATGAGAAAGAAATCCTAATGAGTAGGCAGAACGCAGGGTATCCGCGATCATTTGAACATTAAACTGATCCCATGTTTTATGCTCGAGAAGCGTGTACTTTACAGGTCCGGCACCAACATTAGACAGTTCAATTTCATAAAGAGGTGTGGTTACGGTAGTCGTCAGAGTATCACTGATTGATGCATTTGCAAAACTTCCCAGTGCCCGTGCTTGTGTTTGTTCCGGCTCTTGAATTTCGCCAATCTGAGCATCCGTTCTGGGTCTGTCCGCATCAATCGTATCAGGATCTTCAATACCAGGCTGCTGTTCTGCCTGAATTGCAGCAATACTATCTTGTGCAGCTAACCGCTCTGCTTCTCTTCGCTCAAGCTCTTCCTGGCTTGGCATTGTGGACCACGCCCAGGCAATCGTGATAACAAAAATGAGTAGGAGTCCTGTAACTGTATTTCTGTCCAAAATTCTGTATCAGTTATTTATCGTGATTGTTTGGTGCGGGAGTGTTATCGGGTAAAAACCTTGCCAATCGCTCTCTTGTTTTGTGCAGCAGATCCACAACCTGGGTATTTGCACTTTCGAGGGTAAGCTGGTCATTTCCTGCCATGAACACCCCATGGATGCCGTACCTGTTTTGAGAGAAAAGATCTTGCAGAAGATGTTGGTTTTTCCGGTAAGATTCGCGCATTAATCGTTTGACTTTATTACGCTTAACAGCGCTTTTAATCTTTTTTTTCGGAGCTACGAACCCAACATAGCAACCCTCAGCGGGATCGTTATAGATGCGGTAACGAAATTGGAGAGAATCTGAGTTCAGCACGGTTGACTTTTCAAAAAGGCGCTCGAAGTTGCGCCTTCCACGCAATATTTTAAATCGGGGCAATGAATGATCGGTGGTATGTAGTTCGCTACTACTTACCTCCTCTTTCATCACTAACCGTAAGCTTATGTCTTCCTTTTTTTCTGCGGCGCTTAATCACTTCCTGACCATCTTTTGTGCTCATTCGCTTCCTGAAGCCGTGCTTGTTTACTCTCTTACGTTTACTTGGCTGAAATGTACGTTTCATGTTCTGTTAAATTAAATAAATTCGTTTTACCTGTTTTTAGATAGACCCCAAAAATAAGAAGAAAATAGATAAATCCGAACCCTTTATTTCTAATAAAACTTCACATCGAACATCAATCTTTCTGCCATTGTTGCGTTAAGTAATAAAATTAAAAACATGGCACTATATTTGTTCTCATAATTCAGCAACCAAACTACTGCTCAATACTGTTGAACAGCGCTTTATTTAGCTGTATTTTACCAGACTAATTAAAAAACGATTTTATTCATGTTAGAACAGATATCCAGTTTTCTTACTAAAATTTTTGGCACAAAAAGTTCAAGAGATTTAAAAAAATTATGGCCAATTGTTGATGAAATAAAAAGCTTTGAAGAAGATATTAAAGCCCTTTCCGATGAAGAGCTAAAACAAAAAACGGTTGATTTCAGGCAGCTCATCAAAGACAGAACACAAGATGTGAGCGATCAAATTGCTGAAATCAAAGAAAAAATGGATTCCAACGATGAATCCATCACTCTCGAAGAGAGAAGAGAGTTTTCTGATCTGCTTGAAGAACTTGAGCAGGAGTGGCTTGACATCCTTGAAGACACACTCGATGAAATTCTGCCTGAAGCTTATGCGGTACTAAAAGATACCTGTCGCAGATTTGTTGGCAAAAAATGGAAAGTTGCCGGTAGTGAAATCATATGGGATATGATTCCTTATGATGTACAGCTTGTAGGTGCGGTTGCCATGCATAAAAGCAGTATTGCAGAGATGAAAACCGGTGAAGGTAAAACACTATCAGCGATTTTTCCATCCTATCTGAATGCACTTGCAGGCCGGGGTGTGCATGTAATTACAGTAAATACTTATTTGGCCCAGCGTGATGCCGAATGGAATGAACCTATTTTTAACTTCCATGGCCTCCATGTAGATTGCATCGACCGATACGACCCCAATACCGAAGCTCGAAGAAAAGCTTATCGGGCAGATATTACATACGGCACGAATAACGAGTTTGGCTTCGACTATCTGAGAGATAATATGGTAGTGGAAGAAGAGCAGCTGGTTCAGCGCGAGCATCACTACGCCATTATTGATGAGGTTGATTCCATTCTGATTGATGAAGCCCGTACACCTCTCATTATTTCAGGTCCGGTACCACAATCAACCGGGCAGCAGAAATATGAAGAGATGAAGCCCCGCGTTGAGGCACTTGTTAAGGCACAAAAAGCACTCGTTGCTTCGCTCGTCAGTGAAGCAGAACAAGAGTACGAAAATGAAAATTATGAAGCAGCCGGCCTTGCACTTTTCCGGGCTGAGAGAGGATTCCCCAAGAATAAAAAATTCAGAAAGCTGATGCAGGAAGCGAACTATCAGCGGTTGGTGCAACAAACGGAAAGCCTTTACCTGGCCGATAATGCCAAAAACATGCCTTTTGTTGACGAGTACCTTTACTATGCGGTTGATCTGAAGCAAAAATCGATTGAAATGACCGATAAAGGTCGCGATTTCATCACCTCAGAAAAAGAAGGTGACGAATTTTTTGTGATACCGGATCTTGGCACAGAAACATCAATCATCGAAGAAGAGGCCGAAAATCTTCGAAAAGAGAAAATTGTTGCAGTTGAAGAAAACAGTGAGTTTAGTGATGATTACAAAGCCAAAAAAGTTGAAGAAATTGAAGAGGAGGTTAAACAAGAGCGTGAAAAGCGATTTAATGAATTGCACCGCCTGTTTGCAGAGCGCGGAGATCGCATCCATACAGTAAATCAGTTACTGAAATCCTACACTCTCTTCGAAAGAGAAGAAGAGTACATTGTTCAGGATGGCAAAGTTCAGATTGTTGATGAGCACACAGGGCGTGTACTATCCGGGCGCCGGTATTCCGACGGGCTCCACCAAGCCATCGAAGCGAAAGAGAATGTTAAGATCGAAGCAGCAACGCAAACGTACGCAACCATAACGCTGCAGAACTACTTCCGGATGTATCATAAACTTGCCGGGATGACGGGTACTGCTGCTACAGAAGAGGGAGAATTCAACGAAATCTACAGCCTCGATGTAACTGTAATTCCTACCAACCGTCCAATCATCCGGGATGATAAAGAGGATCTGATTTTCCGTACGAACCGGGAAAAGTACAAAGCCACCATCGATAAAATTCGTGAATATCACGAGAAAGGCCAGCCTGTACTTGTGGGTACAACAAGCGTTGATGTTTCCGAGAGTATCAGCCGCATGCTGAAACGTGCAAAAATTCCGCATAATGTACTGAACGCCAAACAACACGCCCACGAAAGTGAAATTGTAGCACAAGCTGGGCGTCCCGGAGCTGTTACGGTTGCTACTAATATGGCCGGCCGGGGTACCGATATAAAATTGACAGATGAAGTAAAAGCGAATGGTGGATTAGCCATTTTGGGTACAGCACGGCATGAATCCCGCCGGATTGACCTTCAGTTACGCGGACGTGCTGGTCGACAGGGAGACCCCGGTGAAACACAATTTTTTGTTTCGCTTGAAGATGACTTAATGACCTTGTTCGGCGGTACCGACCGAATTGCCAATATCATGGATAAGCTCAACTTCGATGAAGGCGAAGTTATTCAGCACCCGTGGGTTACAAAATCTCTTGAAAGAGCTCAGAAAAAAGTTGAGCAGAATAACTTCAGCATACGTAAGCGACAGCTCGAGTTTGATGATGTTCTGAACAATCAGCGAAAAGTAATCTACTCCAGAAGAAAGCATGCCCTTAAAGGCGACCAGCTGCAAAGCGACATTTTCGACATGATTGAAAATCTGATTGAAAATGTGGTTTACGAACACTTCCCAAGCGGTGATTTTGAAAAACTGAGAGATGAAATTCTTCGCCTGTTAGCGGTTGAAATTGAAATTGACCGTGATAAATGGGCCATTTGGGGTGAAGACGGTTTAACCGATCACATAATTGAAAGATCATTCCAGGTTTACAGAAAAAAAGAGAAACTCATTGCTGATCCTCTTTACCGAATTATTCAGCAAATTCAGTCGTCTGATGCCGAGAAAAAACCAACCAAAATTCAGGTTATTTTTAGTGATGGTATCCGCCGGATGAGAATTATTGTGGATGTAGCACGTGCGGAGAAGAATCAAGGCCGTGAAGTTGCACGCGCACTTGAAAGAACAGCTATCCTGTCAACAATTGATAATAAATGGATGGAGCACCTGCGTGAACTCGATACGGTTAAAGAAGGTATTGGGCTTCGATCCTTCGGGCAGAAAGATCCGCTTCTTGAATACAAGCGTGAGGCTTTTGAAATGTTTAAAGTACTGCTTGATGAGATCAACAAAGAGACCATCACCCTTATCTGGAAAGCGATACCTGAAATGTCGGGAGCTCCGCAACAAGCTCAAAAAACTCAGGGTAAATACGATATGGCAAAAGCGCAAACACAGCATGCCGATTCAACAAATATGGGTTTCAGGGGAGCACAACAGGGTGATAACGAAAATCAGCCACGTCCCTCTGCACCGGGCGAAAAACGCCAGCCTGTAACCGTGGAAGATGAACCCGGCCGAAATGATTTTGTGAAAGTGCAAAATCTGAGCACCAACCAGGTGAAAAAAGTGAAGTGGAAGTACGCAAAGAAAATGGTGGATGAAGATGGCTGGATACTGGTTGAAAAATAACTATAACCGGAATCTTTCTTCCAGCAAATTAGCGCATTGAGTAACCCAGAAGAAACTTCCAGATTGTAAGAGCCGCTAGTTTTACGGTTTGATTATCTCTGTCGAACAAGGGGTTTACTTCGCAAAGGTCAAATGATGTAACATTGCTGCATTTACCAAACAGATATGCGAGTTCAAGCCATAAATCCTTTGATATTCCGGAAGGATTGGGCGCACTTACTCCCGGAGCTTCTGCCTGATTTAGAGCATCCATGTCCATAGTAATCATAATCGGGCCTTCAATCTCCTTCAGTTTACTCTCTATCAAGGCTGCGGTTAATTCATGATCGAAGTACGCAAAACCGGCTGATTTGGTGTATTGATAATGGATGAAGGAGACTGACGCAGGATTTAGCCCAAATACGTGATACGCTTTACAGCACCCCGAATTATGCTCAATAGCCTGCCTGAAGGGAGATCCCGAGTGAGGCAACCCATTTTTAAGCGACCTTACATCGGTATGTGCATCAATATTGATGATAGTGACAGGCTTTTCAGACATTGCATAACCCAGAAAATGCCCGAAGGACGTTTCATGTCCGCCGCCGAGAATTACCGGTAAAATACCCATTTTTAGGCGCTCAGACAGTTCAGAGGCCAGTCTAAGCTGATCTTTTTCCACATCATTCTCACACGGAATCGTACCTGCAAACTGTGTTAACTCCAAACAGTCTGTATGCTTTTGGTAATGCTCTGCATGAGGTGTCAGGTTACCTAAAGCTGCCCGTATAAGCTCCGGGGCTTTTGACGCTCCTGGCCGTCCGCCATTTATATAGACGCCATGGTCAGTCGGGAATTCAAGGATATGAATCTTTGAATGCTCAGGGTGCCGCCTGCCAATAAAATCACGAAACCGAAGATCGTTACTCATGTTGATTTGTATGATTGAAATTTCTAAACCGGTATCTCTTTTTTGCCTCCATCACACTGTAAAAAATTATGGTGACTGTAAATACAGGTATTATGAAATAGAGCATCATATTCACAAAAACACTCAGAAAATTATGATCAGCTGACACCAGATAGAGATAAAACAGGTACGAAAAGTACAGAAAAAGTAATAAAAGGCCTTCCCACCGAACAATCTTATGGCCTGTATAAAAAATCGGGACACACAATACAGAAGCACCTATCAGCACTAACAAATCGAATGATACAAGCACATCCTGAACCGGAATTGCCCCGGGTATAAACAACCCGGAAACACCAAGAACCGCCAAAAAATTGAGGATATTGCTTCCAATTACACTTCCAACTGCAATATCGCGCTCACCTTTCATAGCTGCTGCAAGTGAGATTACAATCTCTGGTAGTGATGTGCCAATTGCTACAACCGTGAGGCCAATAGTCAGTTCGCTAACGCCGGCCATTTCAGCAAAGATTAGTGCACTCCCGATCAGCCATCGCGCACCCAGTATAAGTGCTGCAAAGCCTGCTGCTGTGCCAATTAAATTGAGGGCAATAACAGTAAAACTACGCTCCACCTCTACAACAGTACCCGGATCAGCTGTTCCCCTTCTTCGTGCGAGATAAATGAGATATCCCAAGAGAATTAAAGAGAGTATAATGCATTCAAAAAAGGAAATGGAGCCACTTAATGCCATCAGATAAACAATTAAAGTAATGCCTATCATAATGGGTACATCCCATTTTATCAGATTTTTATTCACTTTTAGCGGTATAAAAAGAGCTGAAATTCCCAGAATAAGAAGAGTATTGGTGATATTGCTGCCTACTATATTTCCGAGCATCAGGTCGGTTTGTCCATCAATACCGGCCTGAATACTGACAGCAAGTTCCGGGGCACTGGTACCAAAAGCAACAACAGTGAGCCCTATTACAAGTTTCGGTATGCCAGAAATGATGGCTAATTTTGATACACAGCGCACCAAAATTTCTGCCCCTCCGATGAGAGCAACCAAACCGATTACAAACCAAATGATTGGTTCTACCACTGCTGCAAATTCCGTTTAATGGTTCTGATTTTTAAAACATGTGCTTCTTCGATCGTTTTAACTCTCAACCTTAACTCCTTTTACATATACGCTTTCGATTTTACTGCCGCCAAAATGGTACAACCAAAAATTTATATCCGGTGCATTCAGCAGAATAAAATCAGCTTTTTTTCCGGGTTCAATTGAACCGGTTTTTTCTTCTGCTTTTATCGCCTTCGCCGAATATATGGTAGCAGCCTTTAATGTTTCCGATGGTGTAAGCCTGCCGTGATTGCAGGTCAGCATCATGGCCAGATGAATATCAAAACTTGGTGCAGAACCGGGATTAAAATCGGTGGCAACAGCTACATCAACTCCTAAATTCAGCAGGCGCCGGCAGTTCAGGTAGGGCTGTTGAGTGTAGAGTGATGCCAACGGAAGCGTAACAGCCGTTACATTATTCTCAGCCATTTTCTGCAAACCTGTATCCGACACCTTTTCGAGATGGTCAGCGCTGATTGCGCCAAGTTCGGCTGCAAGTTCAGCCCCTCCGCCATCACTTAGCTGATCGGCATGCAGTTTTGGAATCAGTCCATGCTCTTTCGCTGTTTCCAGAATTATACGGGCTTCATCAACAGTAAAAGCCGATTCTTCCACAAATATATCGCAAAAACGAGCCAGTTTTTCAGCAGCAATATAGGGTATCATCTCATGAATAATCAGATCAATATATCCCTGCCGGTTTCCTTTAAACTCGGGTGGTATAGTGTGAGCACCTAAGAAAGTTGGTATTATTTCAACCGCAAAGTTCTCCTGAAGCTTTTTATATACGTTCAGCTGTTTTATCTCATCCTGAAAACGCAACCCATAGCCGCTTTTACATTCAACCGTTGTAATCCCTATTCGGATCATTTTTTGCAGCAACGATGCTGCTTTTTCATACAACTCATTAAACGAAGCTTTTCTTGTACTTTTTACCGTTGAAAGGATTCCCCCGCCAGCTTTTGCTATGTCCAAATAACTTTCCCCACGTGTTCTCATTTCAAATTCGTCGGGCCGCCATCCTCCAAAGCAGAGATGTGTATGGCAATCCACCAAACCGGGAATCACAATTTTTCCGTTCGCATCAATTGTATCAGCGGTATCATATTTTTTTGGCAGTTCAGACTCTTTTCCAACCCATTCAAACATACCATCGCACCATGCAATTGCAGCATTTTCTACCGGGTGAAGACTCTCCTGATTGCCTTCCATACGGCATGTATATAGAATGGAGATGTTTTTTAATACATGCATGGACACTTGTTACTGAAACCGGAAAATATTTCTTTATTTAATCTGAAAAAAAATGAAACCTTCTCTTTTCTTCGGCGTAATAGATATTAAATGTTTTGGTTAAAAGAAATGCATACTAATAACCCTGCACGTTGAAACGTGCAGGGTTTTTTTTGTTATGGAAATATACCCATCTGCTCGTAAATACCACCCACTTTATTAATTGCGCTAATAAAGGCAGCCGTTCGCAGATCAACATCCTGAATTTTTCTTAGCTCATTGATCTCATTATAGCTGTTTACCATAGTATCTTTCAGCCCTGAATCCACGAGTTCTTTTTCACCTGCGCCACGGGCGAGGATTTCGAGCTCTTTTGAGGTAAACTTTCTGTCGGAAATAGTTTCTATAACCGATAGAATTCGTTTGTAGCTGTCCTCCTCAAATCGTTTGCCCATCCGTCCAAAGCGTACGTGCTGAATATTTTTCAGCCACTCAAAGTACGATACAGTTACACCACCGGCATTCAGATAGTTATCCGGAATAATAAGTGCTCCTCTATCTTTTATGATTTCATGAGCATCAGAAGTAGTAGGTCCATTCGCAGCTTCGCCTATAATTTTTGCCTTAATTTTCTCAGCGTTCTTCACATTCAGCTGATTTTCCAGTGCAGCTGGAATTAATACATCACACTCCGACTCGAGAACAGCCCAGCTGTCTTTCAGTTTTTCTGTTCCCTCAAAACCGGTTACTCCACCAGTCTCTTTTTTGTACTCCATCAGCTTTTCGAGGTCAATCCCTTTGCTGCTGTAAATTGAACCGTCTATTTCTGCTACACCAACCAGTATTGCGCCGGCTTCTGTCATATACTTAGCTGAGTGGTAGCCTACATTTCCAAGCCCCTGGACGATAAATGTTTTTCCTTCAATACCAACCTCAAGGCCAAGCTCCTTCATATCTTCGGCATTTGAACAAGCTTCTTCAATTCCAAAAAACACACCCCTGCCCGTGGCCTCGGTTCGCCCTCTTATGCCACCCTGGCTAAGAGGTTTTCCTGTTACACATCCCTCTGCATTGATGTCGGAACTCATCTGGCGGAATGTATCCAGTATCCAACCCATTTCACGTGCGCTCGTACCATAATCGGGTGCGGGTACATCAGAACCGGGCCCAATGAAATTTTTCTTATACAGCTGAAAAGTATATCTCCGTGTAATACGCTCCAGTTCGGCATCTGAGTAGTTGTTCTTGTTGATCCTAATACCACCCTTTGCTCCCCCAAAAGGTACATCTACCACAGCACATTTATATGTCATCAGTGCAGCAAGAGCCATTGTTTCGTCTTCATTTACCGTCATTGCATACCGAATCCCCCCTTTTGTGGGTAGTTTATGATGGCTGTGCTCCACTCTCCATGCGTGGATCACCTCTATACTGCCGTCGTCTCTCTCCAGCGGAAAAGTAATATGGAGTACATCGTTGCACGATTTCATTTGTGCAAGCAACCCTTTATCAAATCGTGTGTATGCCGCGGCTTTATCAAAAGCCTTATTTACCTGTTCATAAAACTTGTATTCACTCATGTCACTCCGTTATTTTTGGTAGATCGTTTATGAATTGTCGCAAATATGCCCAATACATACAAGTTTAATGTGCCTTATCCTTTCAATTCACACACTTTATCAATCTCCCACTCATCGGGCGTGCCTTTAAGGCGTGTGAGGGCAATTTTATTGATAGCGAATGACTTGGAAAAACTTTTTTTCAGATTCTCTCTTTCAGTGGATAGTTCAGAGCAGTGCAGATCAGCATAGAGTATGGATATGTGGTGGTCATCTCTTTTGCCAAATTCTTTTCCAAATATTCGGTCGATAGAATCAGCAACTTTCAACAGACGGGAATGAGACTCCAGAACGATTATCAATTTTTGATACGGATTCTCTCTGCACTCAACCGATTTCGCCTGAATTACGAATGGCTCTATGCCGTCTGCAATTTGAGGAAGAAGATGGGTTAGCTTGCCGGAGTCAATATCTGGCACATTACCTATGGTAACGTGCGGATGGAACGGGTAGGCGTTAACTGTCTTGCTGATTCTTTCAATAGGCTCCCGTAATCTTATCTCTGACGGATGGTCTGGAAGAAGCCAAAGTACATATCCATCAAGGGCAGGTAATTTCAAAAAAGTGGCTTTAATCAGGCTTAGACGGACTTGGCGTCCACTTTATCTTCAGTATGAAAGCTAAATACATTTATCAAAAACAGAAACGCAATGGAACCAATGGTTGCATAAACCAACGGTGCAAATAAATTTAACTGAATAGAAATCACACCGATAATAACTGAACCTGCAGCACCCCAAAGCACGTTACCTATCATACCAATACCGCGTTTAATCATAGCCAGATCAATAACAAAACCAACAAAGAGGCCAATTGAGATTAACCAGTAAATTGTAACGCTGTTTAATTCTTCCATGAATCAAAAGTTTTAATTGTATTACTTTAACCGAACGGGCAAAGATACAAATTTTCCCTTTTTGAGGCAGTTTTTTATGACAAAACCGGAAGAAATCATCAGAAAAATTATCCATATCGATATGGATGCCTTTTTTGCCTCTGTTGAGCAGAGAGATTTTCCCGTTTACAGAAATAAACCGGTAATTGTTGGTGGTTCCCCTCAGGGGCGTGGTGTTGTGGCTGCAGCAAGTTATGAAGCGCGTAAATATGGTATCCATTCTGCAATGCCGGCATCTCGTGCAGTAAAATTGTGTCCGCATGCAGTTTTTCTAAAACCTCGGTTTGATGTATACCGGGAAGTTTCCTATCAGATTCGGGATATTTTTTATCGATTCACTGATCTTGTAGAACCACTCTCTCTTGATGAAGCCTATCTGGATGTCACTGAAAATCATGTAAAGATACCTTCGGCAACCATTATAGCCGCTCGAATAAAAAAACTGGTAAAACAGGAAACAGGCCTCACTGCCTCAGCAGGTGTTTCATTCAATAAGTTTCTGGCCAAAATCGCCTCCGATCTTGACAAGCCGGACGGTTTGAGTATTATTATACCGGATGAGGCAAATCGGTTTATTGAGAAACTTGAGGTTGGCCGCTTTCATGGGGTGGGTAAGGCCACACAGGCAAAAATGGAAAGCCTTGGTATAAAAACCGGAGCCGATCTAAAAAAGAAGAGCGAAATTGAGCTCATAAGACTTTTTGGCAAATCCGGCCACCACTACTATCGAATTGTTCGCGGCCTTGATAAGCGCGAAGTAAAACCGCATCGAATCAGGAAATCTATCGGTAAGGAGCGCACGTTTTCGGAAGATGTGTCAGACCTGCAGTGGATTCATGAGTTTCTGGATGATCTTTCCGCAAAAATTGCCGCTTCAATGGAAAAATTGCAAGCTTCGGGAAAAACCATCACACTGAAAGTACGTTACAAAAACTTCGAAACCGTTACCCGGAGCCAGACACTCTCTCATTTTACAGATAAGAAGGAAGATCTTGCTGAAATATCAAAGAAACTTCTACTTGAAACCGACGCGGGAGTGCGTGAAGTGCGCCTGCTGGGAATTTCCGTTTCTGGCCTCAATCTCACAGAAGGCGGTGTAATAGGCGAACAGCTTGAACTGCCTCTTCAATTTTGAGAAAACGTATCTCACCCTCTGATTAACACAGCATTGTAAGGGACTCTTCGGCTCAGGGTCCTGCAATTTCCCTGTGGTGGCTGATGACCGGGCGGGCGATCTGTGTACCAGATTCTACACATTCCGCGTGAAGGCAAATGGCCGGGCGGCACCCTTACGATAGACTTCTGACGATATTTTTTATGCTTAGCACCAACTTTTTTCGGTGGCTGATCCCCAATCACAATCGGTTCGGGAGCTATCACCAATCCGCCCGAAACCATGCACCCGGTAAATGCGCCGGTACAAAACAGAATTGCCAAAACAGGTATGAGCTGCTTCATATCAACCGTTTTTGGTTTGTAAGGTATTGTGCTGCCCACTATTTAAAGGCAGCACTCTTCTTAACCAAAAAAACAGCTGACCAAGAGAATTGTTTCCCCAGAACAGCTAATTCACATCAACATGCTATACAGTTGCATCAACTTGAAAACGTATCGGGAAGATCATTTTCGTAGAGAACAATATCGCCGGCCTGGGCATAATCGTTCAGGATATCATTTGCCTCAAACAGCGTATCCACAATTTGCACTTCCTTGTTATTTCCTTTTATCGATGAGGTAATCCCTTCCAGAATTGGTCTTGTACGCTCTTTTCCTACAAGAATTACCAGATCGATGTCTGCAAGGCCAATATGCTCTCCAAACTTTTTATTTTCTTCATATTCAATTTCTCCAAGCTCAATCATGCCGGGTGTGATAATAATTTTACGCCCCTTTTTGAAGGAAACAAGAATATCGACGGCATTTTTGGCCCCGATTGGGTTCGAGTTAAACGCGTCATCAATCACCAACAAACCGTTTCGCTCCTTTAACTGAAGTCTATGTTCTACAGGTTCAATTCCTGCTGCTGCAAGTGCAACCGTCTGCGGACGTATACCAAACTCGCTCACTACAGCTGCACCAAGCAGGAAGTTTTGAATATTGTGCGCGCCCAACAGTTTTGTTTTGATATTTTCTGATTGTTTGATTTCACCCGAACTATCCAGCCAGTTTAGTGAAAACTCTGTTCCTGCCGGAGTAACCTCTACATGTGATGCCCTGATAGTCCCTTGTTCTCCGGTAAGCACAATTTTAATATCATCTCTGAAATTTTTAAGATTTTGAAGGTGCGGGTCGTCGCCATTCAGAACAAGGGTGCCTCCTTTCTTAAGCTCCCTTGCAAGTGTTGATTTTTCCCGGACAATCGCCTCCTGAGATCCAAATGTTTCGAGGTGAGCAACGCCAATATTGGTTAACACAGCGATATCGGGCCTGGCAATATCACACAATTCTTTAATGTTACCTTCGTACCGGGCGCCCATTTCAAGAATCAACACGTTGTGTTGTGCATTCAGATCGTTGTTAATAACCTTGCAGATTCCCATAGGTGTATTATAACTCCCTGGTGTAACACAAACATTCATCCGCTCTTTAAGAAAAGAGTGAATCACAAATTTAGTACTTGTTTTACCATAGCTGCCGGTAATGGCAATTACTTTGAGGTCAGGCATGGAAGCCAGTTTTTTCCGTGCTTTTCGCTTAAACCCGTTTTGAATGGTCGCCTCAACTGGTTTTAAAAGCCATCCTCCTATGTAGAGAATAAGCGGAACAAGTATATCTGCAAAAAGCAAGGTAAACCCGATGAAGTATGGATCTGTATGAACAAAGGGGGCTGCAAAATCTCTCATTGGCAGCGTATTAAAGCTGAAATCGATCAGGTAAAACCAGAGAAGCACCATCAGAACCAGAAGAGTTCCAGCAAGCCGTTTCATGCGCGGTGTGTAAACAAGAGGCTTTTTCTCTTTTTCAGGTTTGTATCGCGATGTACCCAAAAACCAGAATATGGTAAAGATACTCATGATGATAGCTCCTGCTGTAAGGGTAATTCTCTCCGCCAGGAAATTGAACATTGCCATCACTACAAGACTGTACAGCAGATGCTCAGTAGTAAACACCTTCGCAAAAAGATTTACCGACAGCCATTGCCTCAACTCATTGGTTTTATAACCAAGCTGCTGAAACATATGCAAAAAGAATCGTAGCCTGTGTAAAGAATGGCGGATAAAAACGGCTATCATAATATATACAAGGCCGTTGGTAAGAAGTGAGTATAATTCCAATTTAATAACTATTGTTTATGTTAATTCAGCAGTTGGCAGGTCGAATCTGATTAATCAATCTGTTATCTTGCGGCGACAAAACTACCTGTTTATTTACAGACCTAAAAGATAGTAAACATAGAACAAAAAGATGTTCCCACTTGCGGAAACTTCTTAAAGAGAACATCACTGATTTTCGTCTGGACTCAATTTTAAAACTAAGAACTACATTATGAAACTAATTATCCCCATGGCAGGCCGCGGCACAAGAGTGCGCCCTCATTCTCACACAACGCCAAAACCACTTTTACCTGTTGCCGGTACCATGATAATTGAAAGAATTATCGAAACATTTGCACGTACGCTGGACCGTACCATTACAGAAGTAGTGTACATTTTGGGCCCCGATTTCAGTAAGGATATTAAAACCGCTCTTGAAGAGATGAGTAGCCGGCATAATGCTAAAGCAACTTTCCGGGTTCAGGAAACAGCACTGGGAACAGCACATGCCGTTTCTTGTGCCGGTGAGGATCTTAAGGGTGAGGTAATCATCGTGTTTGCAGATACCCTTTTTGATTCAAAAGAGAAAGTTTCCGTTGATGATGCAGACAGTGTGATCTGGCTGAAAGAAGTGGATGATCCTTCCCGATTTGGCGTTGCTGTGCACGATGGTGAAACAATTACCGATTTTGTTGAAAAACCCAGCGAACCCATTTCCAACCTGGCAATTATCGGGGTTTACTACTTCAAAAAGGGTGAAGACCTTAAAAAGGAGATTCAATACCTGCTCGATAATAATGTAACCGGCCATGGCAACGAATACCAGCTTACGGATGCTCTTGACAGACTTCTTAAAGACGGTAAAGTATTCAGAAAAGCCACCGTTGATGAGTGGCTCGATTGCGGCACTCTGCCTGCCTGGCTCGATACAACCTCTGTTATTCTGGAAAAGGAGAGTCACAACTACGGTGAATTTGAAAAATCAAAAATTAACCCTCCTGTCTTTATCGGGGATGGTGTTTCCATATCCGGCAGCGAAATTGGCCCCTATGTGAGTATTGAGGCTGGTACCATAATCAAAAATAGCTCTCTCAAAAACACCATTGTGCAACATAATGCATCCATTACCGACAGCACATTGGAAAGCTCGTCCATAGGAAACAGTGCAGAAATAACCGGTGCAAAGGGTGAAATTCATGTGGGTGACCACTCCATTCTGAAGCAATAACAGCACCTGTTTTTTACCGGAATTTAATGAAACGTTACGGGGTATAGCTTCGCTGCAAAAATCTGAACCTGTGGAGATCTTCACCAACCTGAATAAACACGATGTAAACCCGAGCTTCTTTTATATTCGTAATACTGATTTCTCCGGCAATGGATTCTCCAGGCAGCAGATCGGTAGTACGAATAGCAGATGTTTCCCAATAGGTTCTCATCTCGTTCAGGTTGGTTACCTGTGAGTAGAAGTGCTCTCTTCGTTCAGCCCGCTCCATTGCAAGTCTGTTTCGGCGGACATCTCTCGCAACTCTTTCAGATGAAGTTGAACTGCCAATACTTGAGAGATCATCTAATGCATACAGGGTTCCAGAAATACCTTCCAGTACAGTATTTGTGCGATTTCGGGCAACTGCTCGAGACTCTCTTTTATCGATATTTAAAATCATTTCCTCAGGATCCGTTGCCTTACTCTCCGCAATCAGCTCCTCATCCCAATATCCTTCATCTGAATTTTCGTCATTATTGTATCTATACAAATAGGCTCTATATGATATGTCTTCCGGTCTAAATCGAACGTACTCATTACCGTAATTTATCACCTCCAAATCCATTACAATTTCATTTCCAATATGGCGATAGTAAGCAAGTATGGTGGATGAATTCTCGGCATCACTGTAAACATAATCCATACCACGGTAAATCCTCACCGATTCATCATCATGGTCGTGCTGGAGCCTGAAGATCGGCTCCGGTGAACAGGCAGTTAAAAAAATCAAAGATGAGATTAAAAGAATTGCTCTGTTGATGATTTCCATGTGCTTATTCGGTTTTATTACTCATTCGTTTACGGAAAATAAGGCCCGAAGTTGGCGAAATCGATCACATATTCATGTGAAACACTTTCTAAGTATGAAAGAACAAAAAATAATTACAGTAAAACCTTCGCGACAACCAGTCGGAACATAAACTCGCACTTGCAGTTCACTGTTTCAACAACAATGAATTAACAATACTTGCAATGACATCAAAGACATCCCTACTATTTATTACTTTTTTTCTATCAATGGCTTTTATTTTTTCAAGCTGTTCAAGCTGGAACCGTACAACCACAGGAGCAGTAATCGGGACCGGAGCTGGAGCCGCTGCCGGTTCTGTGATTGGGAAAACGCTTGGTAATACTGCCGCAGGTGCCATTGCAGGTGCGGCCGTTGGAGGAACAGTTGGAGCTATTATTGGCCGCCAGATGGACCAAAGAGCAGAAGAAATAGCGAAAGAACTCGATGGAGTAACCATTCAGCGAGTTGAAGAAGGAATAGCCGTAAGTTTTGACAGCGGAATTCTCTTTGACTTTGACTCATCCGTATTGAGGCCGGAAGCCCGGGAAAACCTTCGAAAACTAGCACAAATTATGAGCGAAGATGACGAAACAGAGCTCATGATTGTTGGCCATACGGATTCTGTAGGAAATGAAAACTACAATATGCGATTAAGCCTGCGCAGGGCAGAGTCAGCAGCAAATTATATGATTTCTCAGGGTCTCAGCGAGCGTCGTGTTTCCGTTGAAGGGCGTGGCGAATACGAGCCAATAGCCACAAATGAAACAGATGCAGGAAGGCAGGAAAACCGACGGGTTGAAGTTGCTATCTTTGCCAGCCCTGAGCACATAGAACGCCTGGAAACAGACAACTAAATGTTTCATTACCATATCAGAGAGTTATAACAGCCTCCTCCGCCACTCCCCTTGGCTGCGAAGAGGCTGTTTTTTTATAGATTTCCCAATCTTTTATAATATTACCATCAAAATAAACCTCACAAATTTCACTAAGATAAGTCTGATTGCTATTCGAATAGTTTTTATTTTACAAGGCTAATTAAAAGCCCAAGATACTTTGATCGACATCCCAAAAAAGCACAGAGAACTATTCGAATACATCGGAAAAACTGCCGATAGCATTGGCCAAAAGGTGTTTGTAGTGGGTGGCTACGTGAGAGACTACTACCTAAACAAACCTACTGAAGGGAGTACCGATATTGATTTTGTAACCTTGGGTTCAGGAATACGGCTTGCCGAAGAACTCGCTAAACATTTACCCAACACAAAAATCTCTGTTTTCAAACAATTTGGCACGGCACAGATTAAATATCAACAACTTGATCTGGAATTTGTTGGGGCACGCAAAGAAAGTTATCGGCGGGATTCACGAAAACCAATTGTTGAGGATGGAACCTTAGAAGACGATCAGCTTCGCAGGGATCTTACGATCAATGCACTATCCTGGTGCATCAACCCGGGTTCTTTCGGTGTACTTCATGATCCGTTTGGCGGTATTAAAGATCTTCAAAATCAGGTAATTCGAACACCGATAAATCCGGAAAAAACGTTTGATGACGACCCCCTCAGAATGATGAGAGCAGTTCGTTTTGCAACCCAACTTAATTTTCGGATTGATGTTAAAACCGTAGCTGCAATTAAAAAAATGGCGCCGCGTTTAGCCATCATCTCCAAAGAAAGAATTGTTGATGAGCTAAACAAAATTGTGATGGCACCAATCCCATCCACAGGATTTGCACTGTTGCTCGAAACTGATCTTTTGAAGCAATTTTTACCTGAAATGGTAAATCTGCTGGGTGTAGATGAAAAAAACGGACAGCGCCATAAAGATAATTTCTGGCACACACTCGAAGTACTCGATAATGTAGCAGAGGTAAGTGATAATCTATGGCTTCGCTGGGCTGCCATCTTGCATGATATTGCGAAGCCTCCCACAAAACGATTTGATAAACATGCCGGATGGACTTTCCACGGGCACGATGCAATCGGTGCGAAATGGGTCCCCAAAATTTTCAGACGTCTTACGCTGCCACTCGACGACCGTATGAAATACGTGCAAAAACTGGTTCGCCTGCACCTGCGCCCGATTGCCCTCGTTTCCGATGAAGTAAGCGACAGCGCCATTCGCCGCCTGATTTATGAAGCCGGTGATGAAATTGAAGACCTGATGACACTCTGCCGGGCAGACATTACAAGCAAGAATGAGTGGAAAGTGAAGAAATTTCAGAACAACTTTGACAGGGTTGAAAAACGCATCAAAGAAGTTGAAGAGAAAGACAAAATCAGAAACTGGAAAAACCCAATTAGCGGCCAGGATATTATGGATGTATTGGAAACCGGACCCGGTCCAATCATTGGCACCGTAAAAGACAATATTAAAAATGCCATCTTAGATGGAGAAATTGAGAACAACTATCATGCAGCCTACAATTATCTTTTAAGTATAAAAGATCAGTACATTAACCACTAATTGAGCTTAACAACCAATCACTTACTAATTATGGATGGAAATACAATTGTAGGACTATTAGCAGGTTTCTGCACAACCGTAGCTTTCTTGCCGC
Organism: Balneolaceae bacterium; assembly: GCA_007123985.1. GTDB lineage: Bacteria > Bacteroidota > Rhodothermia > Balneolales > Balneolaceae > Rhodohalobacter. The sequence goes on from SLGA01000176.1 coordinate 33,642, forward strand.
AAGCCATTAAAACATGGCGTACAAAATCAGCCAAAGATCTATCACTTGGCATGTATTCAATCTTTTGTACCGGTGTAGTATTATGGCTGATTTATGGAATTCTCATATCCGATTTGCCAATTATTTTAACCAACATGGCTTCCTTAACTTTGGCATTCAGTATTCTCTATTTTAAACTCAGTTTTAAAAATTAGAATAACTTATGACCTGGATTGCCAATTCGAATGCAAAAATAAATCTTGGATTGCACATCCTTGAGCGTCTTCCAACAGGATATCACCGTATAGAAACCGGGTTCTGCTTCATCGAATGGAGCGATCGCTTCGAGGTGAAAGAATCCGAAAATTATCAGCTTCGCATGTCGGAAGAAAATATTCCCACGGACAACCGCAATCTGATTACAAAAGCTTATCATGCTTTCGAAAGATATGTTGGATTAAAAAACCACTATGCATTTAGCATCACAAAGAACATTCCTGCAGGAGCAGGTCTTGGCGGTGGCAGCAGCAACGCTGCATTAACATTCCGCATTTTAAACAAACTTGAAAAAACCGGTTTGAGCAGTGAAGATTTGATCGATCTTAGCAGAGATCTTGGCGCTGATATTCCCTTTTTCATAAAAGGAGAACCCGGAATAGGTACCGGAGTTGGCCAGGATATTGAACCGCTGGATATTCAGCCCGATGCATGGATCTTAACCATCTACCCGGGATTTGAATCATCAACTGCAGAAGCCTACCAAAGATGCAGGCCAAACCCCAGCCCCGACTTTTCAATCAAAGGGGTGCTTACTGAAGAGGAAACGGACCAATGGCAGTACCTTTTGCAAAACGATCTTGAGCCGGCTGTAATCGCATCCTACGAAATGATTGGGAACATAAAGGACCAACTTATTGATTTTGGAGCTCTTTACGCCTGTATGAGCGGAAGCGGTTCTTCAATTTTTGGCCTTTTTGAGCAGGATTTTGTTGCAATTAATGCGTATGAGTCGTTTCATAAGCTTGGGTTTGCCACAAATTTAACAAGACCCGGCTTTAAACCGGACATGGGCATTTACAGAAAAGACTAATTTCTACCACACACTAAATATATTATGAGTAACAAAAAAGTAATCAATCCGCGCGCCGGAATGGACGTGGATTCTTTCAGAGAAGACATCA
>SLGA01000098.1 GCA_007123985.1 Balneolaceae bacterium
AAAATGAATCACCAAATGCTGATGTAATTGCGTTAAATCTTAGATTACTGGGTGATTATTTGGATGAGGATAAGCGCAAAGAATATGCCACAAAAGCCGTTGAACATTCTATCAATTGGTTCGGGGAGAACAGGTTTGAACTTGCAGCATCCCAAAATGAGATCGCTGATGTAAAATTCAGGCAAGTCTATTCATCTGTTGAATTTCTTACATCAGAGTTTTTAAGTGATTATTAATCCAATTCAGAATATTGTTCAATAATCTCTTCATCAGAAATTTGCCCCGGCCTGAAGATAGTAGGGGCGGGGATGATGTTCATGCCAGCCAGGCGCTCGGGGTTTAGTTCTCTGTCGTTAATCACATCGCGGATGTAGATTCTTTTTACCTGATGGGGAAATCGCTCGCGAATGGTACTGTACACCTCCGGATCGCGCTCACCGGAATCGCCCACCAAAATAAATTGTCGCTCAGGGAAATGTTCAAAAATGGTTGATATCTGACCGATTTTTTGCTCGAACGTAAGATTTTCATTCGTGATAAACTCACGCAGATCCCGCCAGGAGCTAATGGTAAGCGGATTTTTCCGGGCACTTTTCATGTGAAATGAGCCTCTCGGGAAACCTACATGTTCACCAAATAAAAAATTTCGCAGCGGATTAAACAGCTGCCATGGTGAACCGGAGACATAGTGAAACGCCGCGCCCTCCCATTGAGCATACATATCTGCCATAGCCGGAGCGGGGGAGTACTCTTTGAAGAATGTGTTACGAACCACAATTCGACCGCCCGCCGGAATCTCAGTGATCTTAACGGTATCATCGATATCAGAAATCACAGATATACCTTCGGATGGAATCATCTGAATATGGTTTGAACCGCTATATCTGCCGGTTGTGGCTTTTATCTTCAGCCAACCATTCTGCGAATCGTTCTCCCCAAAAATTCGGTTAACAATCTCAGCGGGAACTCTTAGCTCACCCTGTATCAACCCGTTTCGGTCTGTTCTTGGAAACTCACCTTCACTGTCCATAATCCTGAAAATATGCTCATCGGGATCATCCGGCAGACGAAAGGTTACGGTTCTGCGGCTTTTACTATCGGCCACGATATCACGAAGCCTGGATCGGAAAATATCGATCTGTTCTTCTGTGTAGTCACTGGTCAGATCGAGCGTCCAGGTGACAAATCTCTGCATCCATCGCCGCTTTTTATGTACCCAAATTCGGGCAGGTATCACCCATTCATTCCCATCAAGATAGCCATAGGTATTATAGATGGTAATTTGTCTGCGCGGTTCATCTTCCGATTGTAAAGATGTGTGGACGGATGTCTGAAAATATCCGTCAAACGTAATCAGAGTGATTAGGAGCAAAAGTATTTTCATGTAGAGGAATACAGGATTTACATCTGGTTTCTTCTGATACTGAAACGTAATTGATCAGTAATATCTTACAGAAAAAGATTAGTTTAGCGTTTCTGTATCTCAAACAGAAGTTTTCTAAGATTCTTTTGAAAGCTTGTAGAGAACGATAAAATCATAAAGTGCATGTGCCGCCATTGCCGCAATCACTCCATAATGGATGTACAATAAACCAAGAAGAACACTCAGGAAAAATGTGAAAAGCGTAAAGATAATCTGAGGAAATGAGCCAAATTTGATGTAGCCGTGTATAGCAATAAATAGAATCGATGTAACCCAGATTCCTAACAACGGCTGAATGGCAGCGCGAAATAGAATCTCCTCGGTAACACCTGCAATAATCGAAACGATTCCTACTTGTATAGGTGTGAGTTTAAGCTCTTTCACCTGCTTCATGATAGCGTACTCATCAACGGCAGCACGGAGATTAGGTTGTTTCATCATCAAAACACCCATCCATCCAAAAAGTGCACCAATTATTGAACCCGCTGTGATTTGGATCCACAACTCAGAGCCTCTGGTTACTACCTCGTAGAAGGTTTCATCCTGAAAGAAATAGATGAGAAGTACCCCAAGGCCAACCCAGACTGCTCCCGAAACTACAGAAAGGAGAGTGATATCAGGTTTTTTCGAATCGTTTTTGGGAGTTTCGGGCAATTCAGAATAATCCATTGAATACTGTTTAAAAATCAAACAGTGAAGATAGCAGATGTTCCAGATCTATGTTATGCTTTGTTTCAATTGTGTGTTAAGTTCATGAAATGGCTGTCAGCGCGTTCGTTTACTACGTAAAATGAAAACGCTGACAGCCCCATTCCAACAACCTCAAAGGAAGATTTATATGATATACTGTAATAGATATCAAAAGCTAACGACCATCTTTTAATCCCTTTTTTTGGTGTTATTCGCAATAGCGGCAATAGCCCGAAACTGTTCAGACAGAAACCGTGAAGCGATAAGGGTTAAAAAGCCATAAACCGGCATCAGAAAGATGGCAAGAAACCCGGTTCCCAAAAAACCAATTCCCAGCATCTGAGTAAAGAAGCGTGCTTCATCACCCAAAAAAAGTGTTGTTATCAGAGCGGTTCCAAAACCAACAATGGCAATGTATGTACCCAGCCACTCGCCAAAGGTTTGTATGAAATGAGAAAAAACCGGTGTGGCTACGAATTCATCACTTTGGGCAGATATACCGGTTATTTTATCTCGCCGATCCCACCATATTTGAAAACTGACCCAGCCTGCAAAAGCTAAAATGATCCACGTGAAGAGAAATACAAAGATAAATTTCGCTCCTGCATCAAAGATATTGTTGTCAATAGCGAGATAAAAAACGTAGAATGGGAAAATAAGATTTAGAGCTCCGAGAATCATATAAAGCCAGCTGAATGGCTCTTTATAGATTTTACCACGATCGATGTATGATAGATAGGGTTTAATGAAATGTAAGAAGGTATCCATAATTCGTATTCTGTGAATTTATGATTGTTGGGTTACAGGCAGAATTGATACTAAACATGCCGGTTACCTTAGTAACGAAATACAGAATGATTTTGGCTCAAATAATTTTACTATAGAATCTTTAACTAATTGATGAGCAATATTTTAATTATTTAACAATAAAATAAATCGAACTCATTCAGGTTTCTTTTTTTGCACCACTGTAACATTTTTGAACCTCAATAAGAGGTGAAGTGATCAATTAGCGTAAGGGGCAAGGGGCAAGGGGCATGGCCTGTTTCATCTTTAACCCGGCATTATACAGCAGATTTCGATGAGGACTCAGTTAAAGTGCAGGATTCTTTTTATTTTATCATCAAAGTCTATCGAATTTTCTAAGAGGGTGGGCTCAACATCTCTTTTTCAATTTAAACCAGCTATTTATGAAAAAAGTATTCATTGCTATTATTCTGCTTGTAACACAGATTTTAGCTTTCGGGCAAGTTTATTCACAGCAATTAAAGGGCATAGAGGGTGCCTCAGCGCACTGGGTATCCGCAAATTATCTCATTTGGGACGTCAGTGATGATGCGCATCGGGTTGAGTTAAGGTTTAGTGCAGATGCCGACATTTCAGTTGAAAACGGAGTTG
>SLGA01000288.1 GCA_007123985.1 Balneolaceae bacterium
CATCAACTGCTCTTCAGATTTGGATAGTTTCATTCTTCTACAAGTTTAGATCAATTTCTACAAATGTAGAATAATAGAATAAAACCTCCAAATATTTTTTAGTCTAATGGTGTAAACGTCCAGTTTGTGCCCCTTTTCTTTTTGCCACAGAAACACTGAAAACTCGGAGCATTCAGTATCTCTGTGGCTAATGTCAGGAGAAGTTTTGCGGACGGGGACTTCCGTTCGACAGGTTTAATCTCTCTCCGCCGGAACCAGCAGTACAGGCACTTTACTGAAGCGAGTTACCTGAGAACTGACGCCACCCAGGAAAAATTCATGAACAAAGCCCTTACCCTGGCTTCCCATCACAACGAGAGTAACTTCGTTATCTTCAATAGCACTGATAATTTCCTTGCCCGGTGTGCCGAACGTAATAATAATCTCGGAGTTGTTACGGGTTTTGTCAGATAGGGTATTTCGCATTTCATCAAGCTGTGCTTGTGATTTCGCTGTAAGATCATCGAAACTGGCGGGATCTTTTAGGGCTATGGCGTGATGACCCTGTACATGTACAAAGGAGATTTTGCCGATTTTCCCCTGGTTGTCGAGCTCTTTTAGCACATCAAAGGCGCGGTTTGCTGTATCTGAAAAATCGGTAGCGTGCATAACGTGTTCAAGCGAATTTTCAACCGATTGAGTGAGGATTAGCTTCCGCTCGTTCGGATCTTCATCGTCCTGCTCCATATCAATATTTATGAGAAATACAGGCATCCTGGAACGCTGCAGCACTTCAGCGGCAGTACTGCCAAGCAGCATCTCCTGTACTTTGCTCTGTCCGCGATTGCTGATAATGACAAAGTCGGCATCATTTTCATCAGCTGAGGTGAGAATTTCTGTAGGCGGGTAGAAGTACGTACCCGATCTTAAATCGATATCAACAACTAAATCGTGCTCTTCAAGCTTCTTTTTATAAGCTTTCAGTTTTTGATAATAGGGTTTGGTATTAAACTCTGTACGTTCGCCGGTAAACGGAACAGAAACGACGGTTACCAGCGTTACTTTTTTTGTACCCAGTTTTTTAAAGTGTGGAATGGTTTCAATAATCAGATCACTGGCTTCGGATTGATCGAGTGCTACAATTGCGTGTACAAACGTTGATTTCATAAATCTCCTCTCATTTATTATTAGCTCCTTTCAGGTAAAATAAGAAAGAAATGTGTGCTTTGGATATGGTTTCGGAAGCAGGCGGATTTAATCCGCAAAAGCACTAATTATTTTCAGCTAAGTTTTCCAGCTCCGTATAGAAATAACGCGAAACCACATAAACAGGTTCCTGAATGTTAAGACGCAAATAACGGGAGAAGCCCTGAGCGCTCTGTCTGCCAAAATGAAGAATAAGCTTCTCGCCTTCAGTTTGAATGGCAATACAACCATCGGGCTCTAAAAGACCATAATCTTCACCTTCAGGAAGATTATCGATTCTGAAATCAGGAGTGATTTTTGAGTAAAGATTTCTGAACTCACGATATTCTCGTTCAGTTAACGCTGTTTCACTTTCAAAATCAGAAAGTTCAGATGTCCATTCATTAATGCTTAAGCAGTCTGATTGAAGGTATGCAGTTCGTTTCTTTTCATTCGAAATAGAAACAGCAAATTCCAGGTGAGGAAAATAAGCAGTAATAGACTGAATGGTTGAAGGTTCAAGTTCAAAAACAGGCTGATAAGTGACATGCATGTGATCTTCGTGCCCCAGTACGATAACGCCTTCTTCGTGATGTGTATGTGAGTCATTTTCAGTATCTCCAATCAGCAATACGCTGTAAATAGCACCGAGTAGTAATGCACCAAATACAAATTTATAAGCTGCCGGATGGATATTTTTCATTCTTTTCTTCGTCTGAACCACACAAAAAAACCCGCGATAACAAACAAACCGGGTATTAAGAGTGATGAAATGATGAATGTATTTCTGAGCTGACGGTTGGTCAGGTTTATAACAGGAAGTTCGTAAGTAACCGGTTCAAGATCGAGGCGGGCCTCTTCTTCCAGGAGCCAGTTTATTGTATTTGTAATAAGTCGCTGATTCCCCAGATAGTTGAGGTATTCGTTGGTTGCGAACCCACCTGAACCGATAATAGCAATTCTGTTTTCTGAGTGGCCCTGTTCCACTTCAACCACAACCATTAGATTGTGTGCTCTGTAAAAAGGATTTGAATTTCTGAGATTTTCGATCTCACTCTGACTCCCAACAGTTACGCTTTGTTCAGTGGATGTAAACAGAACGAGCGGAGAAATGTGGTCTGGAACAGAATCGGAAATTTGAATCTCCTGAATGCCAGGAAAAAACGTAAGCGGCATGTCACGGGTGATTCGGTGTTCTTCATAAGAGCCTACTGCCGGTGCCATAGCATCATTCCAAAAGTGATTACCAAAATCTATTACCATATTGTTTTGAGGAATAATGCCATACTCAGAAAGTAGCTGGCCAAGCCCTCCGTCTAAAAACGGGCGCAGCGTTACAAGTAAATTTCCACCATTATCCAGATAATCGCGAATGGCTGCAATCTCCATTGGCAGAAACGGCTCAAGCGGGGAGGCAATTACAAGAAGATCAGCATCCGCCGGAACACGGCCCTCCTGTAACAGAAAAATCTTATCCACCTCGAAACTCATCAGCTCAAGAGTCTCCTTTAGTTTAAGCATACCCTGCCGCTGGTGAAGAAATATCGGCCTATCCTCTTCACCTTCAAGTTCAAGATGATCTTCTGAAACCCGGCTGAAAATATCGAATTCTCCGTGGCCACCTGTAAAATAAATTTTTTTGTCGGAGTGATAGAGCAGCTGATAGATACCGTTGGAAATACTCACTTCATCACTGCCGTACACTTCTGATACTCGGTCTCCTTTGCGAATAATGGTGGTCCCCTGAAACCGAACATTGTACCGGTCGGCCACAGACGGATTGCTGTTGATGTCATACAGTTCAACTGAGATTTGGGATGAACTTCGCTGATATTCTCTTAGAAGCTCGAGCGTAGGGGTATAGCGCGGATCGTTCTGCATGTAGAAATGGATGATAAGCACCTCCTCATCAAGCCGGTCCAAAATCTGGTGCGATTGAGAAGATAGGGAATAGAGATTATCCCTGGTTGTATCGATTCGGAAATCAAGTTTATCGGCAATCAGGTTCAGGAACAGAAATCCGATCGCAATACTGCCCGCAATTATAAACGCTGATAATTTATTCATAAACGATAGCTGTGTAATGACCCATATTCATGTTATCCCATCCTCTGAAGATGTAAACGTATCCACGCAAAACCGTAAAAAAGTGCAGAAAGACTCAGCAGATAAACAATGGATGACAAGTTGATCAGTCCGCGTACAAAGTCTCCCTGGTGTGTGGAGGTGGATATAAAGTCAAACGGCAGGTTGATAAACTGAAGTGCCTCAAAATTGCCGATATAGCGGATAAACCAAAAGAGAATCAAGATAGCTGTAGTGCCAAGAGCAGCAACAATCTGGTTTTCAGTTAGTGACGAAACAAATAATCCGATGGAAATATAACAGGTGCCAATAAGAAAAATACCGAGGTACCCCGCCCATATAGGTCCAAAATCGGGTTCGGCATGGATTAAAAGCGGAATGATAAAAATCAGTGACCCTGCAAGCATAATTGACAACAGGGTAACTGCAGCAAGAAACTTGCCGAGAAGAATATTTCCTATAGAAACCGGCATACTGAAAAGCAGTTCAAGGGTACCGGTGCTTTTCTCCTCGGCTATAAGCCGCATGGTCATAACCGGCACAAGGAGCAACAGCAGGATCGACATGTTATGGAACGCGTTGCTCATGGTAGCAAGCTTAAGATAGTAGAGGCTGAAGGAAAAAAAGTAGCCGCTGATAAGCAGAAAAACGGGAACCACGATATAGGCTATAGGGCTCCAGAAGTAGGTAAATAGTTCTTTTCGGTAGATATTCAACATAGCCGGTTATTCACTTCTCATAAATTCCAGGATGGTGTGTTCCAGATCTTTCGCTTTTGGTGAAACTTCAAGAATCGTAACATTCCGATTCAGCAGCTCTCTGAGGATAGTAGTTTGTGTGGCTTCATTTTCAGGAAATTGAACACTGGCTTTTATTTCATTTGTCCCGTTTCCCGGGCCTTCCAGATGGAAAGAGATATCTGATCCATCAGGATTTAATGCTGTTTCTATCAGGTTTCGGTCACCTTTCAAACGAAGCACAAGATGCGTGATTCCATCATTTGCCAGGCCATACTGATCGAGCTTTCCCTGGTAGGTTAACTCTCCGTTTTTAATGAGCACAATGCGGTGGCAGAGATTTTGAATCTCCTGTAATATGTGCGTGCTGAAAATTACCATGGATTTTTTGGCAGCACGCCGAATAATTTCGCGCATTTCACTAATCTGTCCGGGATCAAGCCCGGATGTGGGCTCGTCCAGAAGCAACAAACGCGGATTGCCGAGTATAGCCTGCGCCAGCCCGACCCGCTGTCTGTACCCTTTGGAGAGCTTTCCGATTTCCCGAACACTCATTTTGTTGATGAAACAGCGCTCAATTACTTCATCCACAGCACCCTTTTGTCTGTTTGCGGGAATTCCCTTAAATCGGGCGATAGTGCGAAGGTAGGTTGCCACTTTCATGTGTTCATAGAGCGGTGGTACTTCTGGCAGATATCCAATTTTTCGACGTATCTGCATATCATCTTTTACCAGATCGAAGCTGTCAAGAGTTGCTGTGCCGGATGCGGGTAGTGTGCAGCATGCCAGCATACGAAGGGTGGTTGTTTTTCCGGCGCCATTTGGGCCAACAAAACCGAGTATTTCCCCCTCGCCGAGCGAGAAGGAAATATCCTTTACAATAGTTTTGCCATCAATTTTTTTGGTGAGATTCCGAACTTCAAGCATAGGCCATTATATGAAAAACATCGTGAAAATGGCTACTTAAAATGGAGTAAAGAGTGGTAAAAATCAGGGTTATTTTACGGCATTGGCGATTTTATCGACATAGTCCAGTTTTTCCCAGGTGAATTCGTTGCGTCCGAAATGCCCGTATGCGGCTGTTTTTCGGAAGCCCGGTTTTTTGAGCTCTAAACGGGAGATAATTCCACCGGGCGTTAAATCAAATACATCGAGAATGGCTTTCGCCAGTTTTGCATCTGCTACTTTGCCTGTGCCGTAGGTATTAACGTTGATGGAAACCGGCTCTGTTACACCGATGGCATAAGCTACCTGAACGAGGATTTCATCAGCAAGGCCGGCAGCCACCACATTTTTAGCGATATGCCGAGTAGCATAGGCTGCACTTCGGTCAACTTTTGAGGCGTCTTTGCCTGAGAAAGCACCACCGCCGTGTGCACCGCGTCCGCCATATGTATCCACGATTATTTTTCGTCCGGTTAGTCCTGTATCGCCATGCGGCCCGCCAATCACAAAATTGCCGGTGGGGTTTACATGGAGAATTGTATTTGCATCCATCAGATCCTCCGGTATAACTGATGAAATAAGATGCTTCTTGATATCCTGTTTGATTTGTGACTGCTCCACACCTTCATCGTGCTGCGTGGAGATTACAATTGTATCAACCCGTTTTGGTTTGTTGTTTTCATCATATTCTACCGTAACCTGGCTCTTGCTGTCGGGTGCAAGGTAGGGCATAAGGGCAGTCTCTTTTCGTATGTAAGCAAGTTTTCTGAGCAGATCGTGGGAATATTGCAGAGTCATCGGCATGTACTCATCTGTTTCCCTGTTTGCATAACCGAACATCATTCCCTGATCGCCGGCGCCCATCTGTTTTTCTTCGCCTTCGTCCACTCCGCGGGCAATATCTTCGCTTTGCTGATGAATGGCCGAAATCACTCCGCAGGAATCGGCATCAAACCGGTAACTGGCTTTTGTGTAGCCAATATCACGAATAACGTTTCGAACTGTTTCCTGAATGTCAACATAGGCTTCGGTTCTTACTTCGCCGGATACAACGGCCAGGCCTGTGGTTACAAGGGTTTCAACGGCTACTCTTGATTCGGGGTCTTCCGCGAGCATGGCATCCAGAATAGCGTCAGAAATTTGGTCGGCTACTTTGTCGGGATGTCCTTCAGATACAGATTCGGAGGTGAATAAAATTTTCATCAATCAGCTAAGTCTTTTAGGTCATTCATTGGATTTTAAAATAGTCGGACAGAAAGTACGAAAAATCTGATACAGATTCTGATCTCGATCCTGCTCAATTGTCATTATTACAAGAACCCATCTAATGACAGATCATCCAGTATTTCATACCAAAATGATTATAGATACACGAATAAAAGGAATTAGAGTGAAGAGCTATAAGTAGTTGATTTTGCAAAAAAAAATAGATTTCAAATTAGCCTCAATCTCATTTGAGAAATTTGCCTTTATAATTTGTCCTATTTTAATGTTCAGAAATAAAAGATTTGAAGTTTTTGTAGATGAATTATCACCGTACGACTCAAAAAATATCCTTGATGTAGGAGGATCAAGTGAAACATGGCTGGGTACAGGGTTTGAACATAAAGTAACATTACTAAATCTGACCAAACCGAAAGAGAGGGATATAAAGAAGAAATTTAAAGCCATTCAGGCAAACGCCCTGAACATGCACATGTACAAAGAAAATGAATTTGACATTGTTTTTTCGAATAGTGTGATAGAGCATGTTGGCGACCGGGCAAATCAAAAACGATTTGCGGAGGAAGTAAAAAGGGTTGGTGAATGTTACTGGGTCCAAACACCGAACAGGCATTTTCCAATGGAGCCGCATTTTTTATTTCCCTTTTTTTAGTTTTTACCTGTTTCTGCTAAAGAGAAGGTGGCATGCAGATGGCCTTTTTCTCACTACAAGAAATTTAACAAGCCTGATGATGCTATCATCAGCGAGTTGCGCCAGATCAGGTTGTTGTCTTTTGGGGAGTTTCAGGATTTGTTCGATGATGCTTCCATATACCAAGAAACCTTTTTAGGGTTTACTAAAAGCTTTGTAGCTTATAATGAGACCTAAATCCGAACTCAGTTAATATTATGAATCGAAAAGAGTTCCCGAAGAGTCTGCCTGTCGGATACCAAAATAATCATACGCTTTAGGTGCAGCTATCCTCCCTTTCGGAGTACGCTGTAAAAAACCCTCTTTGATCAAAAACGGTTCGTACACCTCTTCGATGGTGCCTTTATCCTCGCCAACAGCAACGGCAAGTGTGCCCAACCCAACCGGACCGCCTTTGTAGTTTTCGATGAGAGCTTTAAGGATTCGAACATCCATTTCGTCCAGCCCGTTATGGTCCACATCGAGGGCGTTCAGGGCTTTGTCTGCAATAGCATCGTCGATTGATGTCAGTCCATCCACCTGGGCGAAATCCCGGGTTCTGCGCAGGAGTTTATTTACAATTCGGGGAGTACCACGGCTGCGGCGTGCAATTTCGTGAGCGCCTTTTTCTGTGATACCAAAATCTAGAATATGCGCGGTGCGCAGGGCGATTCGCTGCAGGAGTTCGGTATCGTAATAATCAAGGCGCATATCTATCCCGAAGCGGGCGCGAAGAGGCGCTGTAAGCAAACCCTTTCGAGTGGTGGCTCCAATCAGGGTAAAATGATTCAGATCAATCTGAACACTGCGCGCACTCGGGCCCGAGTCGATTACGATATCGAGCTTGTAATCTTCCATGGCCGAATAGAGATACTCCTCCACAACAGGATTAAGACGGTGGATTTCATCTATGAAAAGCACATCACCCGGTTCAAGATTGGTGAGAAGACCGGCAAGATCGCCCGGTTTTTCCAGCACGGGTCCGGTAGTTGGTTTGATTTGTACACCCATCTCACGGGCAATAATATAGGCAAGGGTGGTTTTGCCAAGCCCGGGAGGCCCGGAAAGGATTACATGATCGAGCGCCTCACCGCGTTTTTTTGCAGCCTGTATGAAGATGGAGAGATTTTCAATAACCTTTTGCTGGCCAACAAATTCCTGAAGTGTGGAAGGGCGCAGACTCTCATCAATTATGGGCTCTTTTTCTTCGGGATTTAATAAAGGGTTCTGCAATTCGTTCGTGTAAATGGTTTATTTATACTTTGTTAATCAATAATACATAACTTTAATTTGAAATGTATGCCATGCTTACGGCTTGGCGATCGTAAAAAGTTATAGAAACCACCAATAAACATTCAAAAAAGAAAACGATGCAAGCCGATGAGCTAAAAGTATTGGGCCCCGAATATTTTGAGAATTATGAACTGAGCTGGCTCAAATTTAATAAACGAGTTTTGGCTGAGGCGCAGCGAACTGATCTTTCGCTGCTTGAAAGAGTAAAATTTATTGGCATTGTTTGCTCCAACCTGGATGAATTTTTCCAAAAACGCGTTGGTGGTTTGAAACGGCAGTTTTATGCAGGTGTAACGGAACTAACCGTGGATGGCAAAACCCCGGAAGATCAGCTCAGGGCAATTCGCAAAGAGGTGCTGAAGATGATAAAAGCATACAGAAGCTGCTTTCTTAATGAACTTCTGCCTGAGCTTGAAAAAGAAGGTATTGTAATAAAATCATACAAAGCACTTGGTAAAGAACTTCAGCAAAAAGCGGATGAATATTTCGAGAATCAAATCTACCCTATTATAACCCCGCTTGCCGTAGATGAAGCGCATCCGTTTCCGTTCATATCAAACAAGAGCAGATCGCTGGCAATTAAACTGAAGCAGAAAAAGTCTAACAAAGAACTTTTTGCGCGGATTAAAATTCCATCAAACCGGCCCCGGTGGGTAGAGCTGGAACACCGCGACGGCCAGGTAACTTTTTTATCTTTGAAAGATCTTATCATACAGAAAATTCATCGTTTTTTTCCGGGAGTTGATGTTATCTCGGCGCATGTATTCCGGGTAACCAGAAATGCTGATATTGAGCGTAACGAAGAGGAAGCGGACGATCTTCTTGAGATGATTGAAGAGGAACTCAGAGAGAGAAAATTTGCCAAAGTGGTTCGGCTTGAAATAGATAAAAACATGCCTGCTGATGTGAAAAGCTATCTCATAGAACATCTCGATGTGAAGAAAAGTGATGTATTTGAAATGGAAGGGCCTATAGGCCTTGCCGATGCGATGGAACTTACATCGGTTAATGGATTTCAGCACCTGAAAGCGGAGCCCTGGACCCCCGTACTCCATCCGGTTTTTCGCCACTCGATGGATGAAGATTCACCAAGTGTTTTCAAAACCATTCGAAACGAAGACTTTATCGTGCATCATCCCTATCACAGCTTTGAAACATCTACTCAGCGTTTTGTGGAGGAGGCAGCTTCCGACCCAAAAGTTCTTGCAATTAAGCAGACACTCTACAGAACCTCGAGCGACTCTCCACTTATGCACTCCCTCATAAAAGCAGCCGAGGCAGATAAACAGGTTGCCGTACTTATTGAATTGAAAGCACGGTTTGATGAAGAACGAAATATTTCCTGGGCACATCGTCTGGAAAATGCAGGAGTACACGTTTCATACGGAATTCCGGGCCTGAAAATTCATACCAAGCTCACCATAGTTGTGCGCGAGGAGCATGGCGCTATACGCAGGTATGTACACATTGGAACGGGGAACTATCACCCGGATACGGCACAGCTTTATGAAGATTTTGGGTACTTCACCTGCCGTGATGATATCGCCGCGGATGTCTCGGATGTATTTAACCTGTTAACCGGCTATGCACCCGACCAAACATTTAAAAAAGCACTTGTAGCGCCAAAGCATCTTCGGATGAGCATAATGCAGCTGATTAATACTGAAATTTCAGAAGCGAAGGCGGGCAGGAAGGCCAGAATTATGGCAAAGATGAACAGTCTTGAGGATCCCCTGATTATACAGCAACTATACGAAGCCTCGCAGGCTGGAGTACCAATTGATCTGATAGTACGTGGTGTTTGCCGTTTGATTCCGCAAAAAAAAGGATTGAGCGAAAATATTCGCGTTCACTCTGTCATTGGTCGTTTTTTAGAACACTCCCGGTGTTACTATTTTCACAATAGAGGAAATAACCATTATTATATTGGTTCGGCCGATTGGATGCACAGAAATTTAGATTCCCGTGTGGAAGTACTTGCGCCGATTGAGCATCCCGAGCTTAAAAAGTACATTAAGTTCCTCTTTCACCTCTATCTTTCAGACAACAGCCAGCGCTGGTTCTTAAAAAGCAATGGAAAGTACAAGCGAATAGTGCCCAAAAAAGGCGAGGAAAGAGTGGGTGTTCACGACTATCTGATGAACCACACAAAGAAACTCCTGGATCCGGTTCCAAGAGTTTCCCATTCAAAAGGATAAAGCAGCCGGGGAGTCCTTTTATCTGACCTCATCAGGCGGAATATTGCCAAGGCGCAGATCCAGGTTTTTTAACAGGGAAAGGGCAGGGCTTTGAAAACGACCGCTCATAGTATAGGCCTCAAAAACAGCTTCACGTGCTTCGTTTAGCAAACCCAAATTGAGGTAGGTATTGCCAAGAAACCAGTATGCCTTCTCTTGTAGATTTATGTCGGCTTCATCAAATTGAATAACCGATTCAAAATGCACTGCAGCTGATTCATAAGCTGTTACATTATAGAGCAAAATACCGAGGTTCATCTCTATGCGGGCACGCTGCTTTTCGTTGGGGGAAAGTGTGAGAAGTTCACGAAAACGTTCAATGGCAAGAACGGTTTCATCACTGTAAGCTAGGGCAAGGGCCTCGTTTATTGCTATATCTAAAGTAGCGGCTTCATCCTCATCAGAACGGTAAATATCTGCGCCCAGCATCTCTGTTTTGTCGATAGATGCGATTGACCACTGCTGCATTGCCGCCTCCTCACTCATCGAGAAGAACTGAAGCCCGACGGTTATTAGCAGTGCAGCTGCTGCTGCCGCAACCCATGTTTTGTATTTATAGAGGTAGTGTGTGGCGGGTTCATTTACCTCGCCAACATCATCAATAAAATTTGGTTTCACACCCTTTTTGATCAGTCCTTTCAAATGAAGCTCTGTTTCAAAGAGCTTGTAATATTCAGGGTTTTTCAGAAACTCAACCCAAAGCTCATCTATTTCAGATTGCGAGAGTTCACCGTTGATGAATTTTTCAATGCTTTTTAAGATCTCGATGTTTTCTTGTTCGTTCATTTCTATAGCCTTTTTAACACTCCTGAGTTGCTTGTTATCATTTTTTAACTACAACCTTTCGTATGTATGAACCGGATTTTTCGAATTCCTTACACTTTTTTTTAAAATTATGTTTGAAGGCTCACGCAATCACTCAGTTTTTTAAGTACTCTGTGTTTTCTGGTCCAGGCATTTGCAGGAGAAATTTCAAAATTATCGGCGATATCGTCTGTATTTGCTTCGGGATAATCGAACAAAAAACGGGCAAACTCACGATAGCTGTTTCGAAGCCCTTCAATACAGCGAAGCAAAATATTTGCCTGATCCTCATTCATAAGCAGCCAGGCTTGATCGGCCTCTGTTACAAGCTGCTCTTCTATTTCATCAAACTTATCCAGGTCGAAATCTCTTACTATTTTGTAATAGCTGTGTCGTGTAGCCTTTAACATATAGGAGAGTATTCCGCTTGGATTATTGATATCATCCTCAATTATTTTTGGTATGATATATTCAAACATTTGCTGAACAGCGTCTTCTGCATCTTCGGAGGATGCGTTTAATTTCGATATAAGATACTTTTTTAAAATCGGGGTAGCCTCACCGATAAGTCTGTTCGCGGTTCTGGTCTGCCCGTTTTTTAAAGCATACACAAGTTCAGAATAGTCCATAGCTTTTCCCCATTTAAGAATTCTTCAATCCCTAAATATAATAGAAGAGAATAATTGAGCAAATTGATTTCAGAGAGAATTAAACCTCGGAAAATCAGAATAGATTTTTCTTTTTGAGACTGATGTATTCGTCTCCGGCTATAATGATATGATCATCAACCGGAATGTTCAGCAATTCTCCCGATTCGGCAATTCGTTTGGTGAGCCGGATGTCTGCCGCAGACTCTTTTGCATACCCCGAGGGATGATTGTGGGCAAGAACAATACTATTGGCCTGATTCATGATAGCCTGCCGAATCACCTCGGCAACATCAACTATGGTTGCCCTGCTACCGCCGGAACTGATTTTTTTGTACCCAATCAATACCCTTGCGTTGTTCAAAAATGCCACGTAGAATTCTTCGTGTGGAAGATCGCGCAGGTGCGGCCTGAAAAAAGCAGCAACAAGCTCTGGCGAGTGCATCGGTATCTGATCGCCCAAGGAAGCAATTTGCAGCCTGCGGGAAAGCTCAAATACCGCTTCAAGAGTTATTGCTTTTACACCGGCAATTCCGGGTATTACTTTCAGGGCTTGCCAATCCTGCTTCGATAATTTACGAAGCCCGCCAAAACGATCGAGCAGTGCACGCGAGGTATCAATCACATTTAACCCTTTGGTTCCGGTTCGCAGCAGAATGGCAAGAAGCTCGGCGTCGGAGAGGCTGTCGGCTCCGTATTTCATCAGTTTTTCCCGTGGCTGCTCATCGGGGCTCATTTCGCGAACACTTCGTCCCAGAAACCGGGATGCATCAAACTCTTCTGTTTCCATCGTTTTTATATGTATGAACCAGAATCAGCAGATTCCTTACAGAAAAATTTTTAGATATCGTTATTTTTTGGTCAGCGGTTATTCACCCTCCCTGAATTCAAGAATATCCCCCGGCTGGCAGTCAAGTGCTTCGCAGATCGCTTCGAGGGTGGAGAACCGAATCG
>SLGA01000287.1 GCA_007123985.1 Balneolaceae bacterium
GGAGAGTTGCCCTCTGAGATACCCGCGGCCCGCTACGTAATGCCGCCTGTTCCACCTACAGAGGCCTTCGATGCCCGCTTTGCAGGTACGGAAAGCCGCCTGGCCGAAGGTTCTGCCCCGCCGATTGCCCTGCAGGCCGGTGAGCGAGAGGTAGAGGTTTATTTGCAGTCACCCGATATGGCTTTGATGGAGAGCTGGGAAGTGGTACAAATGACCGGGGACGGGAGGACGGTAGACCGGCAGGCACTGCGAGGTGGTGAAGCTGTAGCCCTGCACTCGCCGGATGTGACTCATATCGAACTTGTTCCACAGGGTGGGCAATTTGCAGAAGAGCCGGATCTGCCCAGCCAATTTGCCCTTGAGCAGAACTATCCAAATCCATTCAATCCAACCACACAGATTCGATATCAGTTACCGGTTGCCAGTGATGTCCGCCTGGATGTGTTCGACATGACCGGCCGGCACATAGCCACGTTGGTAAACAATCAGGTTTCGGCGGGCAGTCATACAGTGAACTTTGATGCAAGCAATCTTTCAAGTGGTGTGTATATGTACCGGCTGCAGGCAGGAGAGTTTCAGCAGGTGAGGAGGCTGACTGTGATTAAGTAATTTGAGTAGCTATATAGTGAACAATCTCCAAAAACTTTGAGAAAAGACGATTATCTTTTTCAACTATATTAAAAATCTCATAAGATTGTTCAATTTATTAATGAAGATTCTTCAGTTAACCCTTTTGTTCATCCTCACTTTACAGGTTTCCCTGGTGGCACAGGATCGTGAAGATTTCATGTTTAATCTTACGGAGGATCCCGAAACTGAATGGGCAGCGAAGGCACCGGCAGACTTGAAAATGGCTGCGATCGATATGAATAATGAGATCATAGAATCTATTCGGTCTGAAAATATAGATCGCTTTCTCATTCCGCTTCTTGATGGAAACATTCATGAAATACATGTTCAGCGAATATTAGAACAGCGAAATCAAAACTGGTCGATCACAGGCTGGGTTGGAGGGGAGATGCTTAATTCATTTATCCTTTCAAAATCAGGTGACAGTATCTTTGCTTCGATCAGCCAGGTAACCCATCATTCATTTTATGAGATTATATATAATCATGATCGAAATTCTTATGTGCTCTTAGAAGTAGATCCACACAAAAGAGACGATTTTTCCTGTGGTGCAGATCATTTACCTGAAGTACCCGAAATGCCACAACCAAAAAAGGATTCTCATCCCGGGCAATCGTTTCAGCTAAACAACATGGAAAGCCCGGCGATGATCGATGTAATGATTGTTTACACACCGGCTGCGAAAGAATGGGCCGAGAACAATGTGAGCGGCGGCATCGAAAACGTGCTTAACCAGGCGATGGCCAGGGCTCAATTAACGGTTGATAATTCAGAGGTCGATATCACCTTTCGATTGGTTCATTCAGGAATGGTTGATTATGATGAATCATCAACCAGTTCTTTAACGGACATTTACAGACTAACAGCGTCTCCGGCTTATAACCCATGGGGGCCAGAATATGCAGGCTATATGGATGAGGTACACTACTGGCGTGAAATGGCCGGGGCCGATTTAGTTGCCCTTTTGTCAACTGATTCTGGGGGTATCGCCTGGACTCCTACTGGCTCAACAATGAATGATCGCTTAGGTTTTTCACAAACAGCAGTACAAATTGCAATGAGCAGAGTTTTTACTCATGAATTAGGACACAACATGGGCAGTGCGCATAGCCGCAATCAAAATGCAAATGCTGCGGGGTCATCCGGGGGTAGAACTGAATATGCAACAGGCTGGCGTTGGACAGGCAATAACGATGTTGGATATGCATCTGTGATGACATACTTAGATGGAGATGTTGGTGTAGATTTGTTTTCCAATCCCGATGTGCTGTTCGAAGGTGTTCCAACAGGATCCTATGATGAAGAAAACCCGTTTGCCCCGGCGGATAATTCGAAGAGTTTAAACGAAATTAAACATGTTATAGCCTCCTATCGGCCGGAAGGTGGTATTGATATTCCTTTTATTACTGCATCGGAAAAGGAACTATCGCTTGTGATGAGCGCCAATGAAATACAATCCACATCAGTTGTCATCTCAAATCAGGGAAATCACTCCCTGGAATATGATATAGAACAGGGGTCCTCATTTTTCTTTGATGATTTTTCCTCATCAGGTGGTGATTTGCAAAGATTAAATGATCAACCATTATCCGGAACACTAACTTCAGTAAATGGAAACTTCGTTTTGGAAAGCCAGGGGGGTGAGAGTCAGGCGCAAGATCTGGCAGTTCGTGTCACTGAAACTCCTGATTACTCTAATGCGAGTGTGATTTATCAGTTTGGTGGCTGGTTTAGCCCTACAGTGAATGTAACGTACTGGCAGCATGGGTGGGGAACGGAACCGGGTACGGGTGTCAAATCAACCATTCTGCCGAACAATCCAATAACATCTGATAACTTTTATTTTTGGGTAGGTAATACGCGCACACCGGATTCCAATTCAGGAACTTGGTCCGGAAGTTTTGAAATTTCAGGTGTTATGGGTGCTGATGATATTGAAATTACCATATTCTCCGGTTCAGGTACGATTTCACCTGAATCAGATCAAACTGTAACTCTTGAAATTGATGCAACCGATAAACTGCCGGGTTTGTATCAAACCAATATTACCATTGTCTCCAATGATCCGATCCAGCCTTCTGTAATCATACCCATAACTATTGAAGTGATTGAGGATGAACCTGTTTTTACGCTCTCCTACAGAGAAGGGTGGAATTTAATAGGGGTACCCGTTGAAACTACAGGAATTGTTTATTCAGACATTTTTACAAACAGTACAGGTAAACCATTCTCTTTTAATTATACCTATCAAGAAGAATCTGAAGTTATACCGGGAAATGGATACTGGATTCACCTTGATGTTGAGGAAACAGTATCGTACACAGATAACCAGCTCGAATTTATTTCAATTAATTTGCATGAGGGTTGGAACCTGGTTTCTGGCTTGGGTTACCCAATACCGGAAGCTGCTGTGGAAGATAACCTTGACATCATTAACTCTGCCTGGTATGGTTTTGACGGAGCATATTTTTCTGCAGCGGAAATAGAACCCGGCTACGGCTATTGGGTGCGGGCGTCGGATGAGGGGTCCATATCACTGGAGTACTCCATCTCAAAAATCTTAGCTTCTCAGGAAAACCAACAACCCTGGCAGCGGTTTAAAGCTAACGATGAGTTTTATTCGCTGCACTTTATTGCTGAAACAGATACCCTGCAAACTTTATATTTTGGCGCTCCTCTACCGGCTGATGTACCATTATCCCGGTTTGAAATGCCGCCAGTACCGCCAATTGAAGTCTTTGATGTACGCTTTGCAGCAATTGAAAGTTACCTTACAGAATCAAGCAACCCGCGAATTGAATTGCAAGGCGGTGGACGGGATATCGA
>SLGA01000295.1 GCA_007123985.1 Balneolaceae bacterium
ATGGCTAAGCTGCCAAGTGCAAGTGTGTTTCTGAGGAGTGCATATTTTGGCCTGTAGTCACGCTTCAGAAGTGTTCGCATCATCACCTTGTAGTACTGCAAAATTCTAGGAAGTGTGCGGTTTGTAAAAATTTCTGACAGTGGTTTGATGATGAACTTATAAGACAGATAGAAAAACAGAACCGAAAGTATAGTTACAAACAGTGTGGTTACATTTGCCATACCAATAGCTACGGCAAGAAATACCAACAGGGCAATACTCAGGCCTTTTACAAATGCAGATTTCTTTGCAGTTTTTTCATGATCCAGTTTTACCAAATATGCTGTTAACACAGGGTATAAAACCAGGGCTACAAACAGCGAACAGATCAGTACAATGATGAGTGTCATTGGCAGATAACCCATAAACTGCCCAATAATTCCCGGCCAGAATGTCATTGGGATAAAGGCCGCTAACAAAGTGGATGTTGCGGCTATCAGCGCGTAACCAACTTCATCGGTAGCAAGCTTGGCTGCCTCAAACCGTTCATACCCCATTTCGCGGTACCGGTAAATATTCTCTACCACTACAATGGAATTATCAACAAGCAGGCCAAGGGCAATAATTAAACTGAACAGAATAATAAAGTTCACGGTTTGCCCAAGTGTAAGTAGCACAATAAAGCCTACCAGAATTGAGAGAGGTACTGCTGTACCCACAAGTATGGCATTTCTCACACCAAGAAAAAACACCAGTACAAGAACAACAAACAACATACCGCTGATGATGCTGTTTTCAAGATCTGAGATGAGCTGAACGATATCTTCACTAACATCGCCCGAAATAACTACGTTGGTGCCGGCCGGCAGTGCAAACTGGTCAACCACTTCAAAAATTTCGTTTGCTGTATCGAGTACGTTTACACCCGGGCGCTTTTTGATATTTAAACTGATTACCTGGTTGTCTTGAATCTGATCTTCCGGAAGATCAATTTTTGCACCGTTTTCGTCAATTTTATAGGCTCTCAGCCTGGCATAACTCTCACGGTCTTTAAAGCCAAACATCACTTCAGCAACATCGCGCATGTAAACAAGGCCCGGGCCGCGAGGGCCATCACCCATCGGACGCGCAACCACAAGATTTTCAATCTCTGAGGGTTCATCAAATTCACCGCTCACACGAATCAGGTAACTCATCATATCCACATCAACCGTACCACCTGGAATAGTGAGATTTTGCCCCTGAATGGCATTAACGAGCTGTCCAAATGAAAGCCCGTAACCGTTCAATGCGGCCAGATCTACGTTTACCTGAACCTCACGCTCTGTGCTGCCAATCACTTCCACTTCACGGATGCCTGATAATCCTTCAATTGTATCTTCAAGGCGTTCGGCTACCTCTGTTAACCTGGAAAGCGGATAATCAGCGGATAGATTTATCGTCATGATTGGGAAATCGTCCAGATCAATCTCTATGATAAATGGCTCTTCTGCATCAGGTGGGAGATCTGTCCGTGCCAAATCCACTCGCTCGCGTACGCGCTGGCTGGCTTCATTAAGGGGCACATCCAGGTCGAACTCAACAATAACACTGCTAAAACTTTCAGTAGTAGTTGACCGGATATCCTTCACACCGTTAATACCCTGTAGTTCCCGTTCAATCGGCTGGGTAATAAGAGACTCCATATCCGATGGAGAAATTCCCGGGTAGATTGTATTGACAATAAATATGGGTATCTCGATGGAAGGATTAGATTCCTTGGGAATTGTGCTGTAGCTGTAGGCGCCCGCAATCACCAAAATAGCCGTCAAAACAATGATGGCAGTTCGGTTTTTTAATGTGATTTCAGTCAGTTTCATAACTTATTTATGCTCAACGTTTTTAGGCTTTGGCCGGATTTATTGGATTGACGCAGTGGGTCTGTCTGCTTGGCGCAACCTTTCTGCCCTCTCGAGATTACTTTCGTTGCTGATAATATTTAGTTCATCCCCGGAACTCAGTGTTCTCATGCCGGAAACCACTACTTCATCACCTTCTTCCAGGCCTTCTACAACCTGAATAAGCGGACCGGATGCCAGCCCTGTACGGATATTTACAAGCTCAGCTACTTTTCTTCCGTTATCCTCGATCGATCGAAACACGGTAATACCTTCTTCATCTCTTAAAACAGCTGTTCGCGGAATAATGATTACATCTGTAAGTGTTGATCGTTTTATGTGCACATCAACAACCATATCCGGTTTAATGCGCTCTCCGGGGTTTTCAAGCTCAATCTCTACGGTAAACGTTCTTGTATCCGGATCAATAACATTGCCTGCGTAACTTATCTGGCTGGCAACCACTTCGTTGCCTAATGTTCTCATGGAGATCGTCGCTTCCGAACCCTCACCAATCTCTCCGGCATAACGCTCGGGTATTCCGGCAAGAATTCGTACTCTGTCTGTATTTACAAGCCTCACAACTGGCTGCCCGGGATTAATCAGTTCACCGGTTCTTACCATTCTTTCTTCCACTCTGCCGCTAAATGGAGCTTCAATATTAGAGTCCTGTAGCATTTTTTCTGCCTGATTGAACTGTGCTCTTGCCTGATCCCGCTGAGCCCTTGCACTTCTGAAATCCTGCGTGCTTATTATCGAGTCTGCATACAAAGCTTCCAGCCTGTTGAATGTGTCGTCGGCAAGCTCATAACCGGTTTTGGCCGCATCAAACTGCGCTTGAATAACC
Organism: Balneolaceae bacterium; assembly: GCA_007123985.1. GTDB lineage: Bacteria > Bacteroidota > Rhodothermia > Balneolales > Balneolaceae > Rhodohalobacter. Next base: position 2,704 of record SLGA01000295.1, read on the forward strand.
CTGTCATCGAGCCGGGCAATCACTCCGCCACGCTGTATCTGGTCGCCCCGATCACTTATTGACAAAATTCTGCCTGATGCTTCTGCTGATATAGTGGCATCCTCAAGTGCTTCAACAGTACCCGTAAGTCTGATAAAATCCTCAAAGTCTCCCTGAACAATAGTAACCGTTTCAACTGGTATTAGCCTGGCCCCGTTGTTGTTGTTTTCACTCGTTTCCGGTTCCCCATTACAGGATATCAGTAGAGCCGATATCAATAGAGTTAATCCTAATTTAGTCCCTGTTTTCAACATTTCTGTGGTTATTTGTGTTTTAAAAAAAATTAGTCGTTAAGTATTGGCATGCCAATAGCTTTTTCGTAATTACTTAGAGCAACCAGGTAATCATACACAGCCGAGAGGTAGTTTACCCTGCTTTGATCGAGAAGCGAAGAAGCCTGTCTCTCCTGAAGTGGTGTACCAACACCCTCCTGAAGTCTGGAAAGCGCAAATTCGTAGTTTAACTGTGCCTGTTCGATGTTCCGTTGTTGGCTATCAATTCTTCGCAGTGAATTTTCAAGATTTTTTACGGCCTGATCAATTTCCAGGTAAATAGCATTCTTTTGAAATTCCCGGTCGATCTCTGCCTGCCGGATCGATATTTTGCTCTGCTCAACGCGCATTCTCGTCTGGAAACCGTTAAAAATAGTCCAATTGAATTGAATCCCAACGGCTACAGCCGGATTCCAATAAGAGTTATCAAAAAATCGTCTCGACTCGGAAGTGAATGTAAAATCCTGCCCTTCAACCGGACGAACCGATGTTCGGTTTGATGGTACCTGGCCTATATAAGCAGCATTTGCAAAAGCACTCACGGTTGGCAAATAACCGGATCGTGTTATTTCCTGTTCAACATTCAGGAGCTCTATCAGGCCTTCGGTCTGCCGAACATCAGGGCGTTGCTGAATAGCAATTTCGTAGGCTATTTGAGAATCCAGTGTTTCCGGAAGCATACTGTCATTATACTCAAGCGATCCACGAAGATGAACTTTCGTCCTTGTTGGAATACCGAGCTGCAATGCAAGATTTTTTACTGCAAGCTCTGATTGATTTTCAACCTCAATCAGGCTGGTTTCAAGATTTACCAGTTCAACTTCTGCACTTATTCGATCGTACCTTGAAAGAATTCCTGCCTGAACTGCCTTAGCCGTTTCATCTACAGTATCCCGAAGACGTTCTACACTTGAGCGAAGTACTTCAACCTGCTCTTTTGCAAGAAGTGCAGTATAAAATGATGTGCGAATTTGGTCAGCTACTGTTTGCTGATCAAATTTAATCTGCTCTTCATTCAATTCACGAACCTGTCGCGCACCTCGAATTGCGGCAAAAGCTGCACCATTATAGATGGTTTGGTTAAGTGAAAGCCCAAACTGAAACTGATTTTCCACGGCAAAAGGGTTGCCGCCATCAAGCCCCGGTGGTGTGATACCCGCTTCTTCAAACCCGGCCCGCTGCCTGTCAAAAAATTCATCGATGGGAATTGGCTCTGTATTTGGGTCGTCATCGGTTCTGGCTGCCTCGTTATATGCAAGCCAATCAAGCGCGCCAAGTGTTTCAAAAAGGCCGCCGGCATCAGAACCTGCAAAAGGATTCGGTGTTTGAAGATTCCGGGTGTAGTTTCCTGACGCAGAAATCTGTGGATAAACAGATCCCCATGCTTCACGAATTTGTGCCTCTGCATTTTCAATATCAAGTAAACCCTTTCTCAGCATATAATTGTTTATCAGGGCAATCTGAAGCGCTTCATCAATGGTAATTGTAATTTCTTCAGGAATTTCGCCGGCCTGAACATTTACCGACTGCGCCTTTGTCCCCGATATGCCGCTCACTAAGATGATCAATGCCGCAAGCAAGAGCGTTGGTATTACTTTATCCATATTTAAACTGTGACTCTGAATTTTATTTTTTGAATCAACCAAGTATTACGATGATACAAATTGATAGTTTCAACTAATTTTTTGACTGTTGGTCATTTTTCATTCCGGTACCCAACAAATTAATGAAGCCGTGTACCAGTGTGTTGAGACTGAACTCAACATCGTCAAGTATTTGCAAATGATTTCCTTTTTGTTTCATGAAAGAAATATTGACCACCCCTTTCGAGGCGCCCCATATTATAAGTGCAAGTTCACGTGGTTCAAATGTATTTTTGATGGATCCGTCGTGCATACCGATCTGCAGAGCCCGTACAATGTAGGTCATCGCCTCTTTGGCATTTAGTTCACATCGGGCAACAAGATCGCTTTTTGCTGTAACTTCATCATTCAAAATGTTTTCGTAGTAGTTGAACGCGTGAAAATACACAGGATTTTTCTGTACAAAATTCAGGTATGTAACCCCGATTCTCTCAACAAGCTGCATGCCTGGAAGTTCTTCTAATAGCACTTTCCCCATCTGATGGTTCAGCAATTTCGAGCCACGCTCGCAAATGGCAAGATAAATGGCAGCCTTACTTTTAAAATGCAAATAGAGAGTGCCTTTACCAACACCGGCTCCCTCTGCTATCTCATCCATCGTTGAGCTTTCAAAGCCTCTTTCTGAGATGATCTGTTCAGCTACATCAATAATTAGTTCCCTTCGGGCAATTTTTTCGCGCTCTTTCCTAGTCAGTTTTTGCATAAATGTGACCAACAGTCAAATAATGAATTTCAGTCACAAAATTAAGTAATTATCCATTTCGTTCCTACAAATTCAAATTTTTATCTGATGGATTAAAATCGGCAGATAGTTTTCTTCTGAAACGTATTTTAAGCCCTCATTCAAACTTTTTGCAAATTTTTTTGTAAAGCTGATACATACATAGGGTGTAAAAACTTTTACGCACTGCATAGTTTGCAGAGAATTCACAGAAATTCTGTCTATTTTCTGCGCTTCTAAAAGTGCGTGCATGGATCAAAAAAAGAAAGCTCTTATTGCTGACCTCTCTCTTCTGGGAATTGCTGTAGTTTGGGCACTTAATTTCACTGTTATTAAGTCCAGCCTTTCCGAAATAGATCCTTATTCATTTAACGCATTGCGATTTATACTTGCCACCTCTTTCATGTGGATTATAATTGCTAAGAAAAAAGCATGGTTCAGAATTCACAGAACCGACTGGAAATTTCTTATTCCGCTAGGCCTGCTTGGAAATTTACTCTATCAATGGCTGTTTATAATCGGCATTAATTTTACTCTTGCCGCAAACGCTGCTGTACTCCTTGGTACCATACCAATCTGGGTGGCGCTTCTATCGCATGTTTTTTCCATCGAATTGCTAAATCGCCTGAAAGGATTGGGTGTAATTCTGGCCTTTGCTGGTGTAGCCGGCATCATGATATTCGGTAAAAATCCGATCTCATTCGGATCTGAAACCTTTTTGGGTGACTTCCTCATCCTGATTGCTGCCGTTGTGTGGGCGCTTTTTACAATTTATTCAAAAAACTTTCTTACAAGATACACTCCTCTTCAATTTTCTGCATTTATGACTACCATTGGGGCTATCTCACTCATTCTGATCGCCATTCCATTTGCCGGAGAAACAGACTGGCAGCAGGTATCACTTGCAGCCTGGGGCGGAGTATTTTACAGCGGCCTGTTGGCAATCGGAGTGGCGTATATTATCTGGAACAACGGTATCATGAATGTTGGCGCCGTAAGAACTGCTACTTATCAAAACCTGGTACCTGTACTGGGATTAATTTTTGGTATTGTTTTGCTTGGAGAGAGTTTGCAGCCACTTCAATACGTGGGTTCTGCAATCGTAATTATAGGAATTGTCTTCACCCGATACGGTAAAATCTGAGCATCTGTCTAAATTCTTGTTCCGCCACTCAGCAGGTATAAAATTGCCATTCTCACAGCAAGTCCGTTTGTAACCTGATTCAGGATATGTGCACGCCCGCTATCGGCTACTTCACTTTCAAGTTCAACCCCCCTGTTAATCGGGCCGGGATGCATGATCATAAAATCGGGATACTTTTCGAGATGAGACATTTTAATCCCAAACGTTTCATGATATTCCCGAAGGCTTGGAAACAGATCAGTTGCACCTCCTATTCTCTCCATCTGGATACGCAGTGCCATTGCAACATCACACCAGGCAAGGGTTTCATCAAGATTATAGGATACATTTGCACCAAGCGTATCAACAAATACCGGCATGAGAGATTTTGGCCCGCAGATGGTTACCTCAGCCCCAAGTTTAAGCAGGCCGGTTATGTTTGAACGAACCACACGGCTGTGGCTGATATCTCCGATAATGGCCACTTTCTTGCCGCGAAGATCGGGATGAATCTGCCGGATTGTAAACATATCGAGCAGGGCCTGGGTTGGGTGTTCGTGGGCACCGTCTCCGGCGTTTATGATGGATGCATCTACACACCGTGTTAAGAAATGCGGAACTCCCGGACTTTCGTGCCGCACTACCACCATATCAATTTTCATGGAGCTTATGTTGCGGATGGTATCTTTCAGGGATTCACCTTTTCGCGTACTTGATGTACTTGCTGAAAAATTCACCACATCGGCACCCATCCGTTTCTGAGCAAGCTCGAACGAGAGCCTGGTTCGGGTGCTGTTTTCGTAGAATAAATTGACGATGGTTTTATCCCGAAGGGTAGGTACTTTAGGAACAGGACGCTCTAAAACTTCGCGGAATGTTTTTGCTTGTTCGAGCACAAAAAGGATCTCTTCAGCTGAGTAATTGTACAGGCCAAGCAGGTGCTTTTGCTTAAACTCGAACCTATCTGCTGGTTGCGATTTTTCCATCAATCCCCCCTCCCTTTTATCACATAAACAGCATCTTCTCCATCAAGCTCTTTCACTTTTACAAGCACTTCTTCATTGGCATGTGTAGGAATAAACTGCCCCACATAATCAGCATTAATGGGCAGCTCTCTGTGGCCGCGGTCTATCATGCAGCAAAACCGGATATTCCGGGGCCTTCCGTAGGCCATAAGAGCATCCATCGCCGAGCGAACTGTTCTGCCTGTGTAGAGCACATCATCCACCAGAATTACATCGCGGTTGAAAAGATCGAAAGGAATTTCTGTAACTTTTACTTCAGGCATCTTCAGCTTTGTGCGAAAATCATCCCGATAAAACGTTACATCAAGCACCCCAAAATCGGGCCGAATCTGCAATTTGTCTTCAATTATTTGTACGATTCGGCGCCCCATATAAACGCCACGGGTCTGCATTCCAATGATTACAGGTTCTGCCGGATCTTCATACGGTTCCAGGAACTGATGGGCAAATCGCAGATAGGTGCGATTTAGATCCTCTTCCGTCATAATTTTGGCTTGTTCCAAAAAGTACCTCAGGGTGATTTTATCTCTAAAATTAGGGATTGACATGGTGTAAAACAATTGAAAGAAGGTGATTATCGGCCCGGTTAAAAATGAGCTGCCCATTGGTTTGGTAAAATCTTCTTACTTTCTTCTAAACCAATGCATCTTCCATGCCCAACGAGCACCACCGCAAACTTTTTCTCTTACTTGCGCTTATCCTCATCTCGCTGAATTTGCGACCTGCCATTACGGGTGTGGGCCCGCTTATTGGTGAAATACGGCTCGATACGGGACTCTCCAACTCTGCACTCGGACTTCTTACCACACTACCGGTACTCGCATTTGGTCTTTTTTCTGTGTTAACCTCACTTTTTACCCGAAAAATAGGAACGGAAGGTACCATGGCTTTTGCCCTGATGCTGTTAACGACAGGTATTTTATTGAGGGTAATTCCATCGCACTGGGTACTGTTTGTTGGAACTGGTTTGCTGGGTATAGGCATTGCTTTGGGAAATGTGCTTATGCCCGGCATTGTAAAACGGGAATTTCCTACTCGAATTGGCTTGATTACCGGTATTTACTCTGCCACATTCGGTGTTGGTGCCGCCATAGCATCCGGTGTGAGTGTGCCACTGTCTGAAGGTGTAGGATTTGGCTGGCGATGGGCACTTGGTTTGTGGGCTCTACTCAGTTTTACCGCATTGATTGTTTGGTTACCACAACTTCGGGCAAACCTTCCGGTAATCAACAGAAAAGGTTTTCGAGAATCTTTAAAACAGCTTGGCAAATCAAATCTGGCATGGATGGTCTCTCTCTTTATGGGGGTACAATCCCTCACATTTTATACGCTGATTGCCTGGTTGCCTGAACTGCTTGTTGATCGTGGGATGAGTTCCTCCGAAGCAGGCTGGATGCTCGCATTAATGCAGGGGGTAGGTGTAATCAGTACCTTTTTAATTCCTGCATGGTGTGCAAAAAGAAACAGCCAGAGATTTCCGGTGCTCATTCTTGTTGCGCTTGAGTTGATAAGCCTTGCCGGCCTTATGATTCCAACAATTTCATTAACCGGCCTGTGGGTGTCTATCATGGGATTTTGCCTCGGTGGAAGTTTTGGCCTCGCGCTTCTTTTCATCATTCTCCGCACGCGCGATGCAAACGCTGCAAATGAGCTGTCCGGGATGTCGCAATCGGTGGGTTACACATTTGCCGCCACAGGCCCAGTACTTTTTGGAGCATTATTTGATGTGACAGGCACCTGGTTGTATCCTATCATCTTTCTTGTGTTTATTGCACTTCTGAAATTACTTTCGGGTTGGTACGCCGGCGATGATGTTTATGTGGAAACCTGATTTAAAAACATTAACTCCACGGATCCGTCGCCTCAACGATCCATCCCTGAAGCGGATTGCCGGGGTGGGCACTACTGTTCAGGTAATGCTCCGGTTTTTGAACCAAACCCAACACTACCGGTTTTTTGTGGATCGTGACTGAAAGCTCATCAATTTCATTCTGCTTAAATACAGACCGATATAATATTTCTTCTTCCCAAATATGAATGCCTTCGGCTTTGCCCGATGGGCCATGCTCCTGAAAAACAGAAAGCATCCAGGAACTCTTCAAATCTGATTGGCCGCGGCGTAGAATCAACATCACAGCTTTGGAACTGAACTCTTTGTATGACTCAAGAACGTCGGCTGGATTTCCCCATGCAGTAGTGGCAAGCAGTAGTATTTTATCAGGCAGAATGCAGTAATCGTAAATACGAAGTCCACGTTTATCGCAGCACCACTGCAGGCCATTAATGATTTTGGTAAGAATTCTGGATTCAATCAGAAGGTTTACACCTCCCGCCACTCTTAATTCAGCGTAAATCAGCTCTTTCTGTTTTCGTCTTTTTCGAATACTCATCTGCTCTTCAGTTTTAAAATTTGTTCGCTATATAAAGTAAGAGCAGAAAAAGCTCAATTCCTTACAATAGAAAATCACTTTGCTTTTATTTGCCCGCCGATTTGGGTATTATTAACCGGAATAAAAAAACAGAAAAACTGACTGATTAAACCGATTTAAAGATGAAAATACACGAGTATCAAGCGAAAGAGCTATTCAAAAATTACGGTATTGCAGTGCCTGATGGTGTTGCCACAAGATCCGTTGATGAAGCCGTAAAAGCCGCCGAAGAGATGAAGGCAAATGGCACATCCCTGTTTGTTGTAAAAGCCCAGATTCATGCCGGCGGTCGAGGAAAAGGCCGCACCAAAAAGAACAATGCAAAAGGTGTAATTCTCTGCAAATCGATCGATGAAGTACGTGAAGCCGCTGAATCACTTCTGGGTGATACGTTGGTAACCATTCAAACCGGTGATGAAGGACAGGAAGTAAAAACCATCTACGTAACTGATGGTGTTGATATTGAAAAGGAGTTCTACCTGGGGATTTTACTGGATCGTGCAGTAAGCAAAAATGTAATCATGGTATCCACCGAAGGTGGTGTTGAAATTGAAAAAGTGGCCGAAGAAACTCCGGAAAAAATTGTAAAAGAGTGGGTTGAGCCCGGAATGGATCTCCAGCCAAATCAGGCCCGTCGGCTTGCCTTTGCACTTGGTTTTGAAGGTGATGCGTTTAAAAAGGCGGTGAAATTCATCATGGCGCTCTACAAATTCTATGTAGAAAAAGATGCGGATATGGTTGAAATCAACCCGCTGGTTCTCACTCCCGGGGGCGATGTTCTCGCACTTGATGCAAAAGTAACTTTCGACGGCAACGCCATCTATCGACATAAAGAGATTGCTGAACTTCGCGACACATCCGAGGAAAACCCGATTGAACTGGAAGCCTCCAAATTCGACCTTAACTACATCAAACTGGATGGAAATGTAGGCTGTATGGTGAACGGTGCCGGGCTTGCAATGGCCACAATGGATATCATTAAGCTATCCGGCGGTGAGCCTGCCAATTTCCTTGATGTGGGTGGTGGTGCAAATGTTGAAACTGTGAAAAACGGATTTCGAATTATCCTTGGTGATGAAAATGTAAAAGCCATTCTCATTAATATTTTTGGCGGAATTGTTCGCTGCGATCGCGTAGCCAACGGTGTAATTGAAGCCATTAAAGATCCCGAAATTGCCAAAAAAGTAGAAGGGGTACCAATTATTGTTCGCTTGCAGGGAACCAACGCTGAAGAAGCCAAAGTGATTATTGATAACAGTGATCTGAATGTAATCTCAGCTGTTCTCCTGAAAGAAGCTGCAGAAGAAGTTTCCAAGGTACTTGCGGCGTAATTATTTCCTTTTTTCAGGACAATTATTTAAAAAGGGCACTCTCACAGGGTGCCCTTTTTTTTGTGGATTCCTCTCAAAAAACCACTAAACCATTTCCACGATCTGCATCAAACTTTTAGAACCCTCGTATAAAAAGTGGTAATCCACATCCACCGAATCGAGAGGTTTTATGTTCATCAACGCCATCTTATTCTTTTCTCTGATAGCAATTTCTCCGTTTGAGTCTTCCGGGGAAACCAAAATTGTTACTTCTGATGGAGTTGAACTCCATGTTTCTATTCGTGGAAGCGGAATCCCGGTGTTATACCTTCATGGCGGACCCGGCAGTGGCAGTTACTGGATGGAAGTATTCATGGGCGATCTTCTTGAAGAACATTTCAGTATGATTTATCTGGATCAGCGGGGAGTTGGCAGATCGGGCAGCCCATCCAATGGAGATTTTTCACTGGATCGATTTATCATGGATTTTGAGGAAGTTCGAAATGCGCTTCAAATTGATTCTTGGCTAACAATGGGACATTCATTCGGAGGTATTCTCCAAACAGCCTATGCAAACCATCATTCGGACGTTATTCTTGGAATGATGATTATCAACGGATCGCTTGATATGGCATACTCCTTTCATTCAAGCTGGTGCCCAAAAGCATCGGACATTTTAGAAATTCCCAAACCTCTGCCATGCCTTGATGAATCCGAACCATTATTCGACCGCTGGGGAACACTCATAAGCAAGCTTAATGAATTAAATCTGATGTGGAAAATGGGTTACACAGATCCTGAAAGTATTGAAATTATGAATTTGACATACAGGGATATTGAAAACTGGAATCCGGATTTTAGTAATGTATTTGACCGGTACGAAGAGTATCTGTTCGACTACAGGCCCATTTCATCCACCCTTGATATGCCCGTGCTTTTCTACTACGGTACACAAGACTGGATGGTCGGGCCGGAACACTATCAAAGTGTACATTTTCCAAATATGATGCTTTGGCCTGCCGATACAGCGCACATGCCATTTCTCGAAAACAGAAGTGATTTAATGAATGCTATCGAGTTATTTCAGGGCAAATTCAGATTTAATTAAAGGTTGTCAAAACCAACCTGTAACAACTTTTTTGTGTTCACACCTTAACTCTGCCTGTATTCTTCCCTCTGCTATTTACGAAAGAAAGGAGCAGTTGAAAAAAAACGTAACTCCGAAAATTCTATCCCGGCAAATAGTCGAAATTAAAATCTTATCTTCAATCATAATATTCACTGATTCAACCGAAATTTAGTGAATACTTTCTATGAACATCTGGAAAAGATGTAAGAATCCCCACTCCAAAGAAATGATTCCCACC